>NZ_JAVTWC010000108.1:0-21821 GCF_032229445.1 Tahibacter sp. | reverse complement strand
TCCGGTGGCTTCGGCTCCGGTGGCTTCGGCTCCGGTGGCTTCGGCTCCGGTGGCTTCGGCTCCGGTGGCCGCCGCCCCCCCGCGCAGCGCACCGATCCCGGCAGCACCCGCCGCCTCCGCAGTCCCGGCACCGCCGGCTGCGGCTCCGGCGCAGCCGGCAGCAAGACCGGCACCAGCCAAGGTGGTCGTCGACCCGTCCGTCCCGGCCCCAGTACGTACAGCGCCGATTCCGGCATCGGCTGCGCCGACCCCGGCCGCCGCCGCGGAACGTGTGGCGGCGCCTGAGGCACCGCCGGCTGCGGCACCGTCACCGGCCCCGGCGCCGGTCAAGCTCGCCGTGCCCACCGCGGTCGCGTCGGCACCCATACCCGGCGCCGCGCGCCCGTCAGCGCCTGCGGACAAACCCGCACCGACGACAGGCCAGCTGCCGCTGAGCATGCCGGAACCGCAGGGCGAACCGGCTGCGCCAGGTACCAGTGTGCGTCAGGCCGTGGCGTCCGCGCTGCGTACACCGCAACCGGCCGCGCCGACGGTGGATGACACGCCGACGGACAGCGACAACAACGCCTGATTCTGGCGTTTCAGCCGCAACAACAATCGCCCCGGCCCGTCCGGGGCGATTGCTTTTGCGGGATAGCCCGATCCGGATCACACCTCGGCCGTTCTTGTGCCGGCATTGTCCGCGTGGAAAATCGGCACGAAAGACGCGCCGCCGCCGACGCGGCCAACCCGCGTCAGTGTGACGCCGGGAAGTCCGCAATCGATTTCGCCCGGCCGGGGCCGCGCCCTATCGTCGACGCTTGCGTCGCGTGCCGTTCGCCGTTTCCAGCGCGTTGCCGAAGTCGAGCACGCCGTGCACATTGGCCAGATGCGCCAATGCGACAACGTTGTCGATGTCCAGTTTGACGAAGATGTTCGACTTGTGCGTCGAGATGGTCTTGTCGCTGATGCTGAGGAAACGCGACAAGGTCTGCGCATCGTCACCCTGAGCCAGGCGTATGGCGATTTCCAGCTCGCGGGACGTCAGCCGGTCGAACGGAGAGCCACCACCTCCGTCGACCGCTTCCATCGCGAGTTGCTGCGCGATCGCGGGCGCGAGATAGCGGCGCCCGTCGGCGACCTGCTGCAAAGCCTGCAGGAACTCCTCGGCCGGACACGCCTTGGTGAGATAGCCCGATGCACCCGCTTCGAGCAGGCGCCGCGGGAATGGCGCCTCGCCAGCCACCGTGACGATGACGACGCGCGTCTTCATCTCGCCGCGTTGGACGCGCTCGGTCACCTCCACGCCCGTCAGCTTCGGCATGTGCAGATCGAGTACGGCCAGATCTGGCTCGAGACGTCTTATGAGTGCCAGGCCCGCTTCCCCGTCGCCGGCCTCGCCAACTACTGAAAAACCCGTATGTCGCTCCAGCATCGCGCGATAACCGTTGCGCACGAGCGCATGGTCATCGATCAGAACTACGCTAATCATGCCCGCTCCTCCCTCGCTTGCAGCAACTGAAACGCTACGTGAGGCGCCCGGCACTGACAATGCCCTAAGAGCACTTATTGCACATACTCCACCGAATGGGCGAGGCCCGGCGTGGAGGTTGGGCGGCGGATTCGCTATCCTTCGTCGCCCGCAGCCGGCCTCTATCCGGCCTGCGACTGCGTAAGCGCGCAGTCCCCACCGCACCGGAAGAGTGGCAGAGCGGTCGAATGCACCGGTCTTGAAAACCGGCGATGGGTAACCATCCGTGGGTTCGAATCCCACCTCTTCCGCCATTTGCCCGGCATTGCCTGTCCCCGGACCGCACGGCTCAGGCAACATCGCTTGAGTCATATCGTCGCAGCCGTGATCCGCAGCGGTGCCGGCGCATAAGCTTGCGCCTATGGATTCCGCCACCGTCGTCGATCTGCGCGCCTCACGGCGCAGCTGTAATGAATGTCTGCTGCGCCGGCTCTGCCTGACTGCCGGCATCGATGCCGATGCCGTCGACAGCCTCGACCGCGTGATACGCCGGCGCAGACCGATCACCCGCAATGCCTATGTATTCCGCGCCGGTAGCGCACTGGCACGCATCTATGTCGCCCGCGAAGGTTCGTTCAAGACCGTCGTCAGCAGCGAGGACGGTGAGCAGCAGATCATCGGCTTTCATCTTCCCGGCGAAATCATCGGTCTCGATGCGCTCGGCAGCGGCATCCATCGCTGCGATGCGATCGCGCTCGAAACCGCCTGCGTCTGCGAGGTGGCGCTCGAGGATCTGCACGCCATCGCGGCGCACGTGCCCGGCCTGCAACGTCAGTTGCTGCGCGTGATAGGCCACAGCATGGGCCGGGACCAGGACCATCTCGAAATGATGAGCCGGCGCCAGGCCGGCGACCGGGTGCTGCTGTTTCTGCAGCGCCTCGCCGAACGTTTCGCCGCGCAGGGCGGCGAAACCGGCATCTTTCAGTTGCCGATGACGCGCGAGGATATCGCGAGCTATCTCGGCCTCGTCATCGAGACGGTGAGCCGGAGTTTCACGCGGCTGCAGGAAGACGGGCTCATTGCCGTACGTGGGCGCGAGGTCCGGCTGCTCGCACGGTCCGCGGTCGAAATTCCACCGCCCGCCGCCCGCGCGCACTGATCGCCGGCGCCCGCCGCTCAGGTCCCGGACGCGCGGCGCAAGCTCGCGCCGCGCAACGAAACCGGACAGCGCTCGTCGGGCGCGGAGCCCGCGCAACATGACCGTGCCGAACACTGCAAAGATGGACGCCGGATCCGGACGGCCGTGCTTCACGCGCAGCGCGCTTTGCCCGTAGCATGCGCGGCTGAGCTGTTTCCTTCGTGCCGACCTGCCCTATGCCCCGACCATGCTGCTGATCCCGACCGCCGCCCGCGTGACGCCTTCGACGCGCTATTGGTCCTGGCTCGCACTCGTGCTCGTCACGATCAAGCTGGCATCTGTCCTGGCCGATCCCACGCAGCGCTTCTTCCTCGGCGACTCCGAGTCCTATCTGCATTCGGCGCTGACCGGCTGGATTCCACCGGACCGCTCTTTCCTCTACGGCCTCTTCATCCGTTTCAGCGCAGTGGCCAGCGGCGACCTGATCGGGCTGCTGGTCGCGCAATCGCTATGCGGCGTGATCACCGCCCTGCTTTGCGCACGCATCGTCTGTATCGACCTCGGCGCCGATCGGCGTGGCGCCGCCCTGATCGCCTGCCTGCTGGCGATCGAACCGGCGCAGCTGTTCTATGAGCGCATGGTCATGGCCGAGAGCCTCGGCACCCTGTGCTTCATCGTCATGCTGAGCTGCGGTCTCGCCTATCTGCGCCGCGGCGCGTGGCCGTGGCTGATCGCGGTTGCGCTCGCCGGTATCGCGACCGTGGCATTGCGCATGAGCCTGCTGCCCGTCGTGCTCGGCTTTGCGTTGCTGCCGCCGCTGGCGGCCGCGCTGGAGCACGGCGCACGGCGCTCCTGGAGCCGTACTGGCCTGCATCTGCTCATCGCGCTGGTGGCGACAGGGCTCGTGCACACGGCCTATCAGCGCCTCTACGGACATCTTTCCGAGGGGGCGCCGGCTTACCTGCAGAGCAGCGGCACATTCCGCCTTGGCCTCGTGGCGCCACTGGTCAAGCCGGAGCATCTCCAACAGGTCGGCCTGGCGCCGCAACTGCTGCAGACGGTTGGCCCGCCACTCGCCGATCCGCGCACGCGCGAGGCGCAGCTGTGGCTGGACGACGGGCTCGTCGCCGTGCTTCGCCGTGCCGCCGGGGCAGATACGGAATCGTTTGCGCGGCGGATCACGGCGCAGGCCTTGCGTGACGATCCGCTGGGCCTGTTGCGGTTGAGCCTGGCCACGACACGCGACTATTTCGTCGCCAGCGAAACCTCGCCGCGCATGGCCGACGACCTCGGCACGCGCCCCCTGTCCGACGGCACGCTGGCATCGCTGCGCGAGCGGCTCCATCACGACGGCAGCCGCGCGCACGAATTGCGCAATCCGGCCGCGGTCTATTTCGAACAGGGCGGCTACTGGCTGATTTTCTGTCTGTTTGCGCTGGCACCGCTGGCCCTGCTGGCGCTGCTGCGGCTGTGGAACCGGCGCCGTGCGGCAGCCGCACTGCTCACGCTGACGGCGCTGGGCCTGGTGGCCGGCCAGCTGCTGTTCTCGCACATTGTGTCGTTCCGCTATCTGCATCCGTTCCCTCCGTTATTGCTGATCTGCGCGGCAGCGGCGCTCGTGCCGCAGGCCCGGCGCCGCAGCACGCTGGATGCACTGGCCTGACCCGGTCGTCCACCGTGACAACCAACCATCGCGCCCACGTCTGACCGGAGGTTCCATCCGTCGTCTGCCACCATGGCTTGCCAGCGCCTTCCTCGCCTTCGCGGCCAGCGGCGCTGCCGCGCAGGAGCGCATCGTCGGCCTGCCCTGCGAGGGTTGCGAAGGTGCGCTGGTCGGCAGGCCCGCCGAAATCGCCGCGATCACGCGCATCGCTCCGGCCGGCGAGAAAGGCCAGCCACTGCAGCTGCGCGGGCGCATCGTGGACGCGGTCGGCAACCCGGCCGCCGGCGTGGTCGTCTATGGCTATCACACGGACGCGAGCGGCCACTATCCCGGCGATGCTCGGCTGCGCGATACGCCAGCCAGTCAGCACGGCCGCCTGCGCGGCTGGGCACGCAGCGACGCGACAGGCAACTACGGCTTCGACACGATACGGCCGGCCGGCTATCCGGGGCGGCGCGATCCCGAGCATATCCATCTGCACATCATCGAGCCGGGCCGCTGCAGCTACTACATCGACGACGTGAATTTCCGCGACGACCCACGGCTGCAGGCGTCGACGCAGCAACCGGCGCAGCGCGGCGGCGGCGGCCTGACCGAACCCGTCCGCGACGCGAGCGACACCTGGCAAGCCACGCGCGACATCGTGCTCGGCAAGAACATTGCGGATTACGCGAGCTGCGGCCGCTGAGTCGCGTTTCCGCGATCCGCCGCATCTGACTTCGTCGGTGTCGCGCAGCGAGGATTCCCGCTGCGGCGCAATCTCAGCGCGGGCCCGCGTCCGCGGCGCTGTCGCGCCGGTAGATCCACCAGCGTGACGACGCGTAGTTGACCGCAAGGCCCGCGACAGAACCCGCCGCCACGCCGAGTTCGGGATATTTCTGCACGACCGCAAAAAACGTATACAGTGCCGCATACGTTGCGTAGTTCACCGCGAAGCCACCGCTCATGGCCAGCAGATAACGCGACCATTCGCCGAGCAGACCGTAGCGGCGCGTGCCGCGAAAGGTGTTGTGGCGGTTCCACAGCCAGGTCGCGGTCGCCGCAACGAGGAACGACGCAAGCCGCGCGAGGTATGCGTCCATGCCCAGGCCGCTGACCAGCAGACGCAGGATGCCGGCGTCGACGACGAATCCGATCACACCACCGATACAGAACAGCAGGAATTGCGACACGGGGCGGTGTCCTATTCCGGCGCCGGGTGGGCGAGATACGACAACATCTTGAGCTCGCGCCGGCCGCGCGTGACCGTGTCGAGGATCAGGCCGGCGAAAAAGGCCAGCGCCGCGAGCAGCATCAGGCCGGTCGACAGGATCGCGGTCGGGAAGCGCGGCACGAGACCGGTTTCGGCATAGGTCACGAACAGCGGCACGGCGAGCAGCACCGACGCCAGCGCGAGCAACCCCGCAATCGCCGAGTAGAACGCCAGCGGCCGCTCAGCGCCGAACAGGCGCACCATCGTCACGACGATGCGGATGCCGTCGCGCACGGTCGACAGCTTGCTGTGCGAGCCTTCCGGACGTTCCTTGAACGGCGTGGTCACTTCAGCCACGGCCATCTTCAGCTCCAGCGCGTGCACGGTGAGTTCGGTCTCGATCTCGAAGCCCTTGCTCAGCACGGGAAACGATTTCGCAAAGCGGCGCGAGAACACGCGGTAACCCGACAGGATGTCCGAACAGTTGCGGCCGAACAGCTGGCTCAGGAAGCCGGTCAACATGCGGTTGCCGAACGCGTGTCCGGGACGGTGCACGTCGGCGTGGATGGGTTCACGTACGCCGACGACCATGTCGAGGTTTTCCGCGAACAGGCGCGCGACGAGATCCGGTGCGCTGGCCGCATCGTAGGTGTCGTCGCCGTCGACCATGATGTAGGCATCGGCCTCGATGTCGGCGAACATGCGCCGCACCACATGACCCTTGCCCTGCAGCCTGACGCTGTGCACGGTGGCGCCGGCCTGCGCCGCGACCGCGGCGGTGCCGTCGCTCGAGTTGTTGTCGAACACATGGATCGCCGCATCGGGCAGCGCACGGCGAAAGTCATTGACCACCGCAGTGATCGCGATGGCCTCGTTGTAGCAAGGGATCAGCACGGCGAGGCGTCGGACCCGCGGCATGGTCGGCGTCTCAACCATGGCCGGGGACGAACAGGTTTTCCATCGCCCGGCGATCGGGATGCTCGATCACGCCGCGCTCGGTCACGATTGCGTCGATCAGCGAGGCCGGCGTCACGTCGAAGACCGGGTTCCAGGCAATAGCCCCCTCGATCACCGTGCGCCGGCCGGCGATGCCGAGCAGTTCCGTCGCCTCGCGCAGTTCGATCTCGATCGACGCGCCGTCGGCCGTGGCCATGTCCACCGTCGACGAGGGCGCAACGACCATGAACTTGACGCCATGGTGACGCGCCGAAATCGCGAGCTGATAAGTGCCGATCTTGTTCGCCGTATCACCGTTGGCCGCAATGCGGTCGGCACCGACGATGACCCATTGCACCGCGCCCGAGCGCATCAGGTGCGCGGCCGCGGAATCGGCGATGAGCTGTGCCGGAATGCCGTCGCGCACGAGTTCGAACATGGTCAGGCGCGCGCCCTGTAGCCAGGGACGCGTCTCGCCCGCATAGACCTGGCTGATCTTGCCGGCGCTGTAGCCGCTGCGGATCACGCCGAGCGCAGTGCCGAAGCCGGCCGTCGCGAGCGATCCGGTATTGCAGTGCGTGAGAACGCCGCCACCGCTCAACAGCGCCGCGCCGAGTTCGCCCATGCGCCGGTTCGCGGCGAGGTCCTCGTCCTGTATCGCCTGCGCCTCGGCGGCGAGCGCCGCCACGTCGGTGCCGACGCCCTGCATGCGGTCCAGCGCCCACATCAGGTTGACGGCGGTCGGGCGCGAAGCGCGCAGCGTACGCAGCGCCTGATCCAGGGTGGCCGGTTCGTTCTGCGCCGCCAGCACGACACCCCAGGCTGCCGCGATGCCGATGGCCGGGGCGCCGCGCACGACCAGATCCCGGATCGCTTGCGCCACCTCTGCCGCGCTGCGGCAGTCGACGAAGGTTTCCTCGAACGGCAGCAGGCGCTGGTCCAGCAGGCTCAGGTGATCGCCGCGCCAATGCACGGCGCGGATGGTGTCGTGGCGGTCCAATTCAGACATGGGCGCGGCTCGTAAGGCAACGTGAAAGGATAACGCAGGACAGCGGAAAACGAGGGCAGATGAGTGAGAAACGAGAGGCGGAGAGCTGGCTTCTCAGTCGTTTCTCACTCCCTCTGCCCTATTTTGTGTTTCCCGCGACACGGCGGGAAACGAGGAAGAGAAGCGAGAGCGGAGCTGTCTTCTCACTCGTTACTGACTCCTTTCCCCTATTTGCTACTCCCCGCCATGCCGCCCGTCTGCACTCGCCACAGCGATGCATAGCTGCCATTGCCTGCGAGCAACTGGTCATGCGTGCCCCGCTCGACCACGCGACCGCGCTCGATCACCGCGATCTGGTCCGCATGCACGATGGTCGACAGCCGGTGCGCGATCACGATGACCGTGCGCTGGTGCGCCAGGCGCGCGAGCGAACGCTGGATCGCGGCTTCAGTTTCGTTGTCGACCGCGCTGGTGGCTTCGTCGAGCAGCAGCACCGGCGGATCCTTGAGCAGCGCGCGCGCAATCGACAGGCGCTGGCGCTGGCCGCCGGACAGCTTGATGCCGCGCTCGCCGACGGGCGTGTCGTAACCCTGCGGCAGCCGCAGGATGAATTCCTGCGCCTCCGCGGCGATAGCGGCTGCGACAATCTCGGCTTCGCTCGCGCCAGGACGTCCATAGGCGATGTTTTCGCGCACGGTGCCGTCGAACAGGAACACATCCTGCGCGACCCAGCCGATCTGGCTGCGCAGCCAGGCCAGCGGATACGAGGCCAGCGGGCGGCCGTCGAGGCGGATCTCGCCGCGCATCGGTTCGTAGAACCGCAGCAGCAGCTTGATCAGCGAGGACTTGCCGCCGCCGGTCGCGCCGACCAGCGCCAGGGTCTGGCCGGCCTGGACCTCGAGATCCACGCCGCGCAGCACCTCGCTGCCGTTGGCGTAGGCGAAATGCAGATCCTGCACCACGATTTCGCCGCGCGCGGCATGATCGGGCTGGGTGAGGTCGCTGTCGCGGATCGTGATCGGCGTCGCCAGCAAGCCGAGTATGCGCCGCGTCGAGGCCATGGCCCGCTCGAACAGGTCCACCGTTTCGGCCAGCCGCGTCAATGGCCAGAGCAGACGCTGGGTCAGGAACACGAGCACGGCGTAGAAGCCGGCCTGCAGGGTGCCTTCCAGCACGAGCTGGCCGCCGCGCACGAACGTGCACAGGAAGCCGAACAGGATGGCCATGCGAATCAGCGGCACGAAGGCCGCGCTCAAGCGGATCGCATCCCGGTTCGCGGAGACATAGGCCAGGCTCTCCGACGCCAGGCGCTCGCGCTCGCGCTGTTCGGCGGCGAAGCTGCGGATGGTCGCGATGCCCGCCAGGTTGTTGGCCAGCCGGCCCGACAGCGCGGACACCTTCTCGCGCACGACGTCATAGCGCGGCCCGGCCTTGCGCTGGAAATAAAACGCGCCCCAGAGGATCACCGGGATCGGCAGGAACGCCATCACGGCGATCTGTGGCGAGATCGCGAAGAACACCGCGCCGCAGGCGAGCACCGTGACCACCACTTGGATCAGGTCGCTGGCGCCGCCATTGAGAAACCGTTCCAGCTGGTTCACGTCGTCGTTGAGGATCGCCACCAGACCGCCCGATGAGCGGTCCTCGAAATACGCGAGATCCAGGTTCTGCACATGCGCATAGGCCGAGGTGCGCAGCTCGTGCTGCAGGTCCTGCGCAAGATTGCGCCACAGCACGAGGTAGGCGAATTCAAAGATCGACTCGAATACCCAGATCGCCAACGTCAACGCGCCCAGCAGGTAGACTTGATGCAGTGGTTCGGCGATACCGAAGCCGGCGACGAAGGATTCCTGGCCGCGCACGACCACGTCGATGGCGATGCCAATGAGGATTTCCGGCGCGACGTCGAACAACTTGTTCGCCACCGAACATAGGCTGGCGGCGATAAAACGGGCGCGATACGGGCGCGCATGACGGATCAGCTGCCACAGCGCAGCAAACGACGAGGTGGAAGATGGCATCGCGAAAGCCTAGCACGGAGATTCCCGCCAAACGCGCGCCTGCGCGACTGGAAAACGACCGCGACGCGCGCTTCCAGGCGCTGCTGCGCGCGGCCTGCGTCAAGGCCGCTGGCGTCGGCGCGCTGTCGGCGCTGGTCGGCGCGATTCCCGGCGCGGGCGTGCTGCTGCGCTTCACGCTCGGCGAGCTCGCTGATGCGGCCGCGGTCGGTGCGATCCAGGAAAAACTCATCGAAGACACGCTCGCGCTCTACGAACTGCCGCTGCCCGAGGCGCTACGCAAACCGCTGATCGCCCAGATCAGCGCACTCGGCGCTGGCGCCAGTCTCGGCGTCGATGCGATCGGCCGGCGCATCCTCGGCCGCTTCGGCAGCAAGCTCGGTGGGACGGTGTTCGGCCGCGTGGCGCCCCTGGTCGGCGTGCTGACCAGCGCGCTCGGCAACGCCGCGACGACGTATGCGATCGGTCGCCGCGCCGAGGCGTTTGCGAAAATGGGTGCCGCACCGGCCGACAGCCTCGTCGACGCGTTCCGCGCGTTCACCGGTGTCGACGAACGCCGCGTCTGGGAATGGTCGGTCGCCGCGACCAAGGATGCGCTGGGCACGATCGGACGCGTCACCGCGAAGATGAAAGCGATGAATCCTTTCTCGCGCTGGGAAGTGCCGGACGTGGAAACCGGCGAGGACGACCCCGCGGCGAATCCAGCCGAAACCGCAGCGGAAAAACCGAAGGCGGCACGCAAGCCGCACGCTGCGGCGGACAAGACCGCAAGCCCTTCGGCGAAAAAAGCGTCCAAGGCGGCCAAGGCTACGCGTGGCGCCGCCACGAAATCCGCCGCGAAGGCCGCAACGGCTAACAAGGCGCAGGTAAAGAAGGCCGCCGCGAGGAAGCCAACGCGCAAGCAGTCCCCAGACTAAGCCCGGGCTGACGCAGCAAGAGGCGAAAAACCGATTTTCGCTGTGTGGCGCCCCCTGTGAGGGGGCGCCGGCTGGCCCATGGCCCGTGTTAAGCCCGCTTGGCGAGCCAGTCGTGGATCGCCGGTGGAACTTCACGCTGAGCGCGGCTGGACACGTAGATGCCAATGTGTCCGCCCTTGAACGCGATCTGCGAATAGTCGCTGCTGCCGACCACGTCCTTCAGCGCGCGCGAAGCGGACGGCGGCACGAGGTGATCCTGCTCGGCAAAAATATTCAGCACCGGCGCGCGGACGTTCTTGAGGTCCACCGACTTGTCGCCGATCTGCAGGCCGCCCTTGAGCAGCTTGTTGCCCTGGTAGAAATCCTTGATGAACTGGCGGAACGCCTCGCCGGCCTGGTCCGGCGAATCGAAGATCCACTTTTCCATGCGCAGGAAGTTTTCCAGCTCGGTCTTGTTGTCGAGGATGTCCACCAGACCGATGTACTTCTGCTGGTTCAGGCGCATCGGCTTGAGCGTCAGATAGCAGTAGTTCATGAGATCGGCCGGGATGTTGCCCAGCGTGTCGACGAACAGGTCGACGTCCAGTTCGCGCACCCAGTGTGACAGCATGTTGTCCGGCGTGTGGAAATCGACCGGAGTCACCATCGTGACGAGATTCTTGATTTTTTCCGGATAGATCGCCGAGAAGCACAGCGAGAATGCCCCGCCCTGGCAGATGCCGAGCAGGTTGATCGCATCGACGCCGTGCGACTTGCGCAGGAAATCCACGCAGCGGCGCAGATAGCCGTTGATGTAGTCGTCCAGGCTCAGATATTTGTCCGAGCCGTCGGGATAACCCCAGTCGATGAGATAGACGTCCTGACCCAGCGCGAGCAGGTTCCTGACCATCGAACGGTCGTCCTGCAGGTCGACCATGTACGGTGTGTTGACCAGCGCGTAGCAGATCAGCAGCGGCGTAGTGGTGGTCGGAGGGCGCTCGCCCTTGAACCGGTACAGGGTGACCTTGTCGTCCTTGTATACGGCTTCCTTGGGAGTGACACCGAAGGTGACCGGGTCCAGCGAGCGCAGGGTCTGCGCGCCGGCGGAGAGTTTCTGCTGCAGCTTCAGCGCTTCGTCCAAAGCCTTCTGCGGTTCGATACGGATGGGGCCCATGGCGGTTCGATTCCTCAGCGCTTGGTCTTCTTGGCCGCGGCGGCCGGCTTGGCCGCTTCAGGCGGATTGACATCTGCGGCAGCGGGCTTGGGCACGGCTGCCGGCCGGGACTGCGCAACCTGCTGTTTCAGCGCATCGACTTCCGCACGTAGCGCGGCGATCTCGCCGGCGATGTCCGCGGCGGATGCTTCGCGGCTTGCCTTGAGATGCCGGCGCAGTTCCTGCACGGACTTCTCCACGCCCTTGAGTTCGGTGCGCGTAGGCATGCCGAGCTGGCGCGTCTGCTGCTCGACCTCGGTCTGCATCAGCGAGCGGACGCGCATCTGCGCGTTGACCATCGCACCGTAAACCTTGCGGAACTCGTCCGACAGCGCGATCTCCGCATAGGATTCCTCGGCCGCGTCGATCCACAGGTCATAGACGGCGCGCACCGAATCGAGCTGACGACCCGGCTCCTCGCGTTCGGCGAGCTTGGACTGGAAGCGCTCGAAACCTTGCTGGCTCGACTTGAGGATCAGCGTGTTGTAGCGGTTGGTCTGTTCCTGGTATTCGACCATCGCGCTGCCGAGCTGCTGCCAGCGCTCCTGGTGTTCGCGCGCCAGGCCAAAGGCCGGCATGCCGAGGCCCGCCAACATCTCCTGCTTCAACGGGCCGGCGCCGCGGCCGAATTCGGCCATCATCTGCTCGAAACCTTTGGCGCCCTGCCCCGCCATGTCGCGGAAATTCGTGCCGAGTGGATTGTTCCACAACGACGCATCCATGCCAGGAATGTTGAAGCCGTTGCGCACCGCTTCGGTCCAGGCCGCGGCACTGCCGCCGCCTTCCTGACCGACCGAGGTGTTGAGCATGGACTGCATCAGCGCGACGTACGACTTGGCGTTGGCCGTGACGCGGTCGACGAGATCGCTCTGCGGGTTGCCCTGGCCGAACAGCTGTGCCCATTGATCAAGGCCGGCCTGCCACGGCGCATTCGCGTCGAGCTTGCCGAAACCCGCCGGTGGCATGACGCCTTGCGTTTTCCAACCATCCCAGTAGCGCTGTGCGAGCGCCTGCCATTGATTGATCCAGTCTTGCGCTGAATTCGACATACGCCCTCTCCAAAGTGCGGCCGGATGCTACACCCGGCGATTGTTGCGCTGCAACAAATGCAGCCAGCCCATGAGCCTACCCTATCTGGGCGTCAAAGCGACGTACCACGCCGGCACCTGATGCCCGACATGTCCGCACGATGGCCTGTCCAGGCCTCGCCCCCTCAACTCGGTCAGATGGCGCAGTGCGTCCCACGTATCAGCCTGACCCACGAAATCATGCAAGCTCGACACCCGAATCCTGCGGCGGATCGGGAAACGGCCCGGCGGCGAATGTGGCAGGTATACAAGAGCCTGCGTATGTCGTAATTAAGTACGCTGCGGTATGGCAGCTCGCGCCGGACCCGTGCCCCCCGTAGACATCCCTGGAGTTCTCGATGAAGCTGCTCACTCTCGTACTGCTTCCGCTACTGCTGAGTTCGACGACCGGGTTTGCCCAGTCGGACACCGTTTCAAGTGGCGGCCAGAACGCCGCATCGCCGGACCCGTTCGTCCTGGCGGCCTCTCCTGAGCCGCACGGCACCCCGCCACTGTTCGATTCCCGCGCCCTGATGATCACCAATCCGGGCGGCGGCTTCGGCGGTGGCGACGCCAGCGTATTGCAAGGCACATCCAGTTCTTTCGGTTCCACGGCGACCGGCAATTTCCGCCTGGCGGAAGATTTCGTGGTTCCCGCAGGGGGATGGACGCTGACGGGCGTCACCGTATACGCCTATCAGACCCAGGCCACCCCGTCGACGACGTCGACGCTGACGGGCATGACCCTGCGCATCTGGGACGGCGACCCGTCCCTGGGAACGTCGACGATCCTGTTTGGCGACACCACAACGAATGTCCTGACCAGCTCGGCCTTCTCGGGCATCTTTCGCGCGTCGAGCACCACACCGACGAATGGGCAGCGCGCCATCATGGGCGCAACCGCTTCGGGCCTTTCGGTCGTGCTGCCGGCTGGCACGTACTGGGTCGACTTCTCCGTCACCGGCTCGGTGGCCAGCGGACCTTTCGCTCCTTTCGTGACCATTCCCGGCCAGAACGCCTCGGGCAATGCGAAGCAGCAGACGGTCGATGCCGGCACCTGGGCCCTGATCGTGGACACAGGCAGCACCTTCAACCAGACCTTGCCATTGACGCTGGCCGGCACGGTGACGGTCAGCGATGTGATCTTCGCGAACGATTTCGAGCTGTAGGAGCGCGTCGATGCGGTGAGAGGACCTGGTTCCCCGCACCCAGTCAGGCCGCCGGGAGCCACAGAAGACGCTCGGCGGCCTGCCGCAGATTCACTCCACCGGTACCGGTACCGCGTACTACTCCAACGAAAAAGCCGGCACTAGGCCGGCTTTTTCGTTCAAACCTGGAACGCGAGGATCAGACCGGACCGGCCGCTGCCTGCTGTTCGTCTTCGAGGACCGCCTTGATCGACAGGCGGATGCGGCCCTGCTTGTCGACTTCGAGCACCTTGACGCGAACGGCATCGCCTTCCTTGAGCTTGTCGGAGACTTTCTCGACGCGCTCGTTGGAGATCTGCGAGACGTGGACCAGACCGTCCTTGCCCGGCAGGATGGTGACGAAAGCGCCGAAGTCCATGAGCTTGGCGACTTTGCCTTCGTAGATCCGGCCCGGTTCGACGTCAGAGACGATCATCTCGATGCGCTTCTTGGCTTCTTCCGCCGCGGCGCGATTGACCGAGGCGATGACGATGCTGCCGTCGTCCTGGATGTCGATCGTGGTGCCGGTTTCCTCGGTGATCGCGCGGATGACCGAACCGCCCTTACCGATGACTTCGCGGATCTTGTCCGGGTGGATGCGCATGGTCAGCAGGCGCGGCGCGAATTCGCTCATTTCCGAGCGCGCCGAGGTGATGACCTTGTTCATTTCGCCGAGGATGTGCAGACGACCGCGCTTGGCCTGGTCCAGCGCCACGCGCATGATCTCTTCGGTGATGCCGTCGATCTTGATGTCCATCTGCAGCGCCGAGATACCCGTTTCGGTACCGGCCACCTTGAAGTCCATGTCGCCGAGATGGTCTTCGTCACCGAGGATGTCGGACAACACGACGAAGTCGTCGCCTTCCTTCACCAGGCCCATGGCAATGCCGGCTACCGGCGACTTCAGCGGAACGCCGGCGTCCATCATCGCAAGCGAGGAACCGCAGACCGAGGCCATCGACGAGGAGCCGTTGGACTCGGTGATTTCCGACACCACGCGCAGCACGTAGGGGAAGGACTCCATCGACGGCTTGACCGCCTGCACGCCGCGCTTGGCGAGACGGCCGTGGCCGATTTCGCGACGCTTCGGGCCGGCCATGCGGCCGCATTCACCGACCGAGAACGGCGGGAAGTTGTAGTGGAACAGGAACGTATCCTTCGATTCGCCTTCCGGCGCGTCGATGATCTGCGAATCCTTGGTCGTGCCCAGCGTCACGGTGACCAGCGCCTGCGTCTCGCCACGCGTGAACAGGGCCGAGCCGTGAGTGCGCGGCAGCACGCCGACGCGGATGTCGATGCCGCGCACGGTATCGAGCGCGCGACCATCGATGCGCACCTTGGTCTTTAGCACGCCGTCGCGCAGGGTGCGGTATTCGATGTCGCCAAATGCGAAGCCGATTTCGCTGTCGGTCCACTTGTTGGCAGCGGCTGCTTCGGCGATGGCAGCCTTGACTTCGGCCTTGAGTGCGGACTGCGCGTCGCGCCGGGCCAGCTTGTCGCGGATCTGGAAGGTATCGGCCATGCGGTTGCCGATATGGCCTTCGAGCGCGGCGAACAGCGCGTCGTTACGCACCGGCGCGGTCCACTTGAAGGTCTTGCAGCCGGCTTCGGCGGTGAACGCCTCGATCGCGGCGATGGCGCTCTTGAGCGCGTTGTGACCGAAGGTCACCGCGCCGAGCATGACTTCTTCGCTGAGCAGCTTCGCTTCGGACTCGACCATCAGCACCGCGGTGGACGTGCCGGCAACGGTGAGTTCGAGATCGGAGGTCTTGAGTTCGCTGACGCTGGGGTTCAGCACGTAGTGGCCGTTGATGACGCCGACCTTGGCCGCGCCGATCGGGCCCTTGAACGGAACGCCAGCGAGCACGAGAGCGGCAGAGGCGCCAATCAGGGCCGGGATGTCGCCGTCGACTTCCGGATTCAGCGACATGACCGTCGCGATGATCTGGATCTCGTTGCGGAACTCTTCCGGGAACAACGGACGGATCGGACGATCGATCAGGCGCGAGGTCAGCGTTTCCTTTTCGGTCGGACGGCCTTCGCGCTTGAAGAAGCCGCCGGGGATGCGTCCGGCGGAGTAGAACTTTTCCTGATAGTCGACGGTGAGGGGGAAGAAATCCTGTCCCTCGCGCGCCTTGCCGGCTGCTACCGCCGTGACCAGCACGACGGTTCCGCCCATGCTGACCAAAACTGCACCGCTAGCCTGGCGGGCGATTTCGCCCGTTTCCAGCGTGACTTCGTGATTACCGTACTGGAACGACCTGGTTACTTTCGCCACTGCCATCTCCTCGTGCTGTTTCGCTTAGCGGCGGATGCCGAGGCGTTCGATCAGGGTCTTGTAACGGGTGGCATCCTTGGCCTTGAGATAGGTCAGGAGGCGGCGGCGCTGGTTCACCATCTTGAGCAGGCCGCGGCGGGAATGATGATCCTTGGCATGCTTGGCGAAGTGGCCGGACAGGCTTTCGATGCGGGCGGACAGCAGGGCGACCTGCACTTCCGGGGAGCCGGTATCGTTCGGCACGCGGCCAAAGTCGGCGAGGATCTTCTGGGTTTGTTCGACGTTCAACATTTTTGTGACCTTGAAAGCTAGACGAGGCTTGTGCAGCGCGACCGGAGGCCGATGGCGCTGCACAAGCCCCGCGTGGGGTGAATTGTCAAGAGAGCCGCGGGATTTTAACGCCAGACGCGGCGGCGCAACAAGCCTGAAAGAATCGCGCCGACCAATTTGCGGCGAAAAAACTCCGCCGGACCGGATTCTGCATGACCCGACTGCTCAGGTCGGCAAGTTCAGGCCGCGACGCACGCGCAACACACCGAATGCGTCGACCTCGCCAAGGGCCAGCAGACGACCGCTGGCGTCGTGCACGCGGCAAAGATCAACGATGCCGTGGATACCCGGCACCGGCTGTCCCAGGCCCAGACGCGCGGCGCGGGCCGCATCGAGCGCGACCTTCGGCAACGCCGCGAGCCCGGCATCCGTATTGAGCATCAACACGTCGATCGCTTCCCGCCCTTCGCTCAGCAGCAACCGTTCCAGTTCTTCCAATGTATGCGCCGTGGCGTCCCGGAACGGCTCTATCCAGGTGCGTCGCAGCGCCGCGAGATGCGCGCCGCAGCCGAGTGCCTCGCCGAGGTCGCGCGCCAGGCTGCGCACGTAGGTACCGGAACCGCATTCGACGTCGAGTTCCAGCACCTCGCCATCGTGCCGCAGCAGATCCAGGCGCAACACTTCGACCTCGCGCGGCGCAGCGCTGACCTCTTCACCGTCACGCGCGCGCTTGTACAGCGGCACGCCGTCGAGCTTGATCGCGCTGTAGACCGGCGGCACCTGGACGATGCGCCCGCGCAACGGCGCCAGCGCAGCTTCGATGCGCAGCCGATCGAGCGGCGGCACCGGGCGACGATCGACGACATCGCCGTCAGCGTCGGCCGTGGTCGTGGTCACGCCGAGCTGCACCGTGGCGCGATAGGCCTTGGCCGCACCAAGCAGGTAGCCAGCGATCTTGGTCGCCTCGCCGAAGCACAGTGGCAGCAGACCCGTCGCCATCGGGTCTAGGCTGCCGGTGTGGCCGCCCTTGGCCGCGAGGAACAGGCGCCTCGCCTTCTGCAAGGCCTGGTTGGAGCTGAGCCCGGTAGGCTTGTCCAACAGTACGATGCCGTGGATGTCACGCCAGGGCGTCGGATCTTTTTTCTTGCTCATGCGAAAAGCGCCGGCAGGTTCCGTTACCGTCGCGCACCGCGTGCGCTACGGCGCGGGAATCATTCGCTCGGCTTCTGCGCCTCGCGCAACAGCTGTTCGATGCGTTCGCCCTTGTCGACCGAATCGTCGTACTTGAAGCGAAGTTCGGGCACGCGACGCAGCTTCATCATACGCGACAGCTCGCGACGGAAATCCTTGGCCATCTCATTGAGCAGCTTGACCGCGGGCGGTCCCTGTTCGGAGATGAGCGCGGTGACGTAAACCGTTGCGCTGTCGAGCTCGCGCGAGGCCTCGACGTCGGACACGCTGACCGACGGTAGCGCGTGATCGCGCACGACCTCGTGCACCAACGTGCCGACGAGGCGGCGCAGCTCGGCGGAAATACGGTCGGCGCGATTGAAAGTCTGGGGCATTGGGTACTCGAGAAAAGGGTGGAGAGGAGTGAGAAACGAGGAGAGCCTGCTCTCGCTCCCTGCTCACTCTTCCTCCCTGTGTACTGCGCTTGGAGCGGCGAGAAGCAGGATATGAACAGGCTTGCGCCTTTACTCATTTCTCACTTCTCTCCCCTGTTTGCTGCTCTTAGAACGTTCTCTGTACTTCGATGCGCTCGAAGCACTCGATCTGGTCGCCTGCCTTGACATCGTTGTACTGCTTCACGGCGATACCACATTCCATGCCGTTGCGCACTTCGTCGACGATGTCCTTGAAGCGGCGCAGCGATTCGAGTTCGCCCTGGAACACGACGGTGTTGTCGCGCAGCACGCGGATCGGCTTGTTGCGCTTGACGAAACCCTCGATGACCATGCAGCCCGCCACCGCGCCAAACTTGGAGCTGCGGAAGACATCGCGCACCTGGGCTACGCCGATGATCTCCTCGCGCACTTCCATGCCGAGCAGACCAGACGCGACCTGCTTCACCTGGTCGATGACGTCGTAGATGATCGAGAAATAGCGCAGATCAAGGCCGTTCGAATCGATCACCTTGCGTGCCGACGCATCGGCACGCACGTTGAAGCCGATGATGGTGGCCTTGGAAGCCGCCGCCAGCGTCGCATCCGATTCGGTGATACCGCCCACGCCCGACACGATCACGTTGACCTTGACCAGTTCGTTGGTCAGCTTGGTCAGCGAATCGCGCAGCGCTTCGGCGGAACCCTGCACATCGGCCTTGACCACGAGATTCAGGGTCTGCTGATCGCCGCCCTGCGTCATCGTCGCCATGATGTCTTCGAGCTTCGCGCTCTTGTTGATCAGGCGCGATTCGCGACGCTTCTGGTTGCGCTGCTGGGCAACGTCCTTGGCCAGGCGCTCGTCCGCGACGGAAACGAAATCGTCGCCCGCATCGGGCACGCCCGACAGACCCAGCACCTGCACCGGAATCGAAGGGCCGGCTTCGTTCACCTGCTCCCCGGTTTCGTTGAACATTGCACGCACGCGGCCATATTCAACGCCGCAGACGAGGAAGTCGCCGCGCTTGAGCGTGCCGGCCTGCACCAGCACCGTCGCCACCGGACCGCGCCCCTTGTCGAGGCTGGATTCGATCACCACGCCCGAGGCGCGACCATCGCGTACCGACCTGAGTTCCAGCACTTCGGACTGCACCAGAATCGCGTCGAGCAGCGCGTCCACGCCGTCGCCGGTCTTGGCCGACAGCGGCACGAACTGGGTATCGCCGCCCCACTCCTCCGGCACGACTTCGTGCTGGACGAGGCCCTGCTTGACGTTGTCCGGATTTGCTTCGGACTTATCCATCTTGTTGACCGCGACGATCATCGGCACGCCCGCGGCACGCGCGTGCTTGACCGCTTCAACCGTCTGCGGCATGACGCCGTCGTCGGCTGCGACCACCAGTACCACGATGTCGGTCAGCTTGGCGCCGCGTGCGCGCATCGAGGTAAAGGCCGCATGGCCCGGCGTATCGAGGAAGGTGATGACACCCTTGTCCGTCGTCACGTGGTACGCGCCAATATGCTGGGTGATGCCGCCGGCTTCGCCCGAGGCGACCTTGGTGCGGCGGATGTAGTCGAGCAACGAAGTCTTGCCGTGGTCGACGTGGCCCATGATGGTCACGACCGGCGCACGCGTTTCCTTGTCGCCGTGATCGGCTTCGGAATGCGCGATCAGTGCCGACTCCGCATCGTCGTCGCTGGTCCTGACGGCCTTGTGGCCCAGTTCTTCCACGACGAGCACGGCCGTGTCGTGATCGATGGCCTGATTGATGGTGGCCATGACACCCATTTTGAACAGCGCTTTAACCACATCCGACCCCTTGACTGCCATCTTCGCGGCGAGGTCGGCGACGATCACCGCGTCGCCTAGCGAAATCTCACGCACGACCGGTGCGGTCGGTTTCGCAAAACCATGTTGACCCGTGATGCGGCTGATATCCGGCTTGCCGCGCGGTTTCTTGCGGCTGGACCGGCGAGCGCGTTCTTCCGCGGTCAGGTGCAGCTCGCCGCCAGCAAAGCGATGGGCGCTGTCCGGCGACGGACCTTCGGTCATGCGGTGCGAACCGTGCTTGGCGCGATTGCGATTCTGGTTGTCGTCGGGACGCTTCGGCGGCGGTGCCGGCGGGCGGTGCGGTACGTGATGCGCGGTGGCATCGCGGCGCGGCGGGCGCGGCGCATCGGTTGCCGGGCGCGCGACCGGCGGCGTCGACGGCGCGGCAGACGGCGCTGGAGCCGTAGCCGGCGGACGCGACACCGGGACCTCCGGACGCGTCTGTTGCGGCGGCGGCGGGACCTCGGGTCCGACCGGCTGCGGCTGTTCGGCTTCGCGGCGGCGGGCCTCGCCCGCTGCAGCGGCGGCGGCAATCGCGGCGGCCTTGGCATCCTCCTCGGCCCGGCGCTTGTCCTGCGCCGCGCGCTCGAGTTCCTCGCCTTCGCGACGCAGCGTGGATTCGCCAAGCTTGCGCAGCGCGTCCTCGCGCTCGCTATCGATCTTCTGATCTTCCTCGACCGAGCTGCGCTTGACGTAGGTGCGCTTCTGGCGCACTTCGACATTGACGGTCTTGCCGCGCGCGGCGCCTTGGTTGACGGTGATCTCGCTGACCGTCTTACGCTTGAGCGTGATCTGGCGCGGCGCCGAATCCTCGCTGACCGGCTCGGTCTTGCCGTGCGTACGCCGCAGGAATCCGAGCAGCTTCACTTTCTCAGTGCTGCTGATCACCTGGTCGGCATTGCTGAACTTCATACCGGCTTCGGCAAGCTGCGAAAGCAGCTTTTCGACCGGCGTGCCCAGAACCTGGGCCAATTGTTTGATGGTGACGTCCGACATATTCGTTACTCCGTGATCCGCCTGCTGCCCGTTGCTGCCGTCGCAAAACCTCGACGTATTACGTCTCGGCAGCGCGCGCAGCCACGATCAACGC
The DNA here is from genome assembly GCF_032229445.1 of Tahibacter sp. NCBI lineage: Bacteria > Pseudomonadati > Pseudomonadota > Gammaproteobacteria > Lysobacterales > Rhodanobacteraceae > Tahibacter > Tahibacter sp. The sequence goes on along the minus strand of NZ_JAVTWC010000108.1, from coordinate 1,003 downwards.
AGCAGCACGATCCTCGTCCATCCCTTCGATACCGAACTCCATGATCTCGTCGGTGGCGAGATCCGCGAGATTCTCGCGGGTCACGACACCGTGCTGAGCCAGCGTGTAGGCCAGCCCCTCGTCCATGCCCTCGACCGCAACCAGGTCGTCGGCCGGCTTGTGGTCGTCGATGTCCTCTTCCACCGCCAGCGCCTCGGTAAGCAGCGCGTCGCGGGCGCGGGCGCGCAGTTCCTCGACGATGTCCTCGTCGAAGCCTTCCACCGCCAGCAGTTCGCCGGTCGGCACGTAGGCGATTTCTTCCACCGTGGAGAAGCCTTCCTGTACGAGGATCGCGGCGATTTCCGCATCCACTTCCAGGCGCGTCATGAACAGCTGGCGCGCGGACTCCTGTTCGGACTCGCTCTTGTTGCGGACCTGCGCTTCGGTCATCACGTTGAGCTGCCAGCCTGACAGCTTGCTCGCGAGGCGCACGTTCTGGCCGCCGCGCCCGATCGCCTGGGACAGCTTGTCCTCAGCCACCGCGATATCCATCGAATGCTTGTCCTCATCGACGATGATGGACTGCACTTCCGCCGGCGCCATCGCATTGATCACGAACTGCGCCGGATTGTCGTTCCACAGCACGATGTCGATGCGCTCGCCATTGAGTTCGTTCGACACTGCCTGCACGCGCGAACCGCGCATGCCGATGCAGGCGCCGATAGGGTCGGTGCGCGTGTCCGTGGCCAGCACGGCGATCTTGGCGCGATCACCCGCGTCGCGCGCGCAGGCCTTGATCTGCACCAGGCCCTGGCCGACTTCCGGCACTTCGAGCTTGAACAGTTCCATCATGAATTCGGGCGCCGTGCGCGACACGAACAACTGTGGACCGCGCGCCTCGGCGCGCACGTCGTACAGATAACCGCGGAATCGGTCGCCGGTGCGCACCCTCACGCGCGGAAAGGTCTTGTCGCGGGCGATGAACGCTTAGGCAATGCCGCCGATATCCAGATAGACCGCGCCG
>NZ_JAVTWC010000107.1:0-34755 GCF_032229445.1 Tahibacter sp. | reverse complement strand
TTCAGCGAGTGGACCATGTCCGGAAACTTGATCGCGTCGCGGATGAAGAAGACCGGCAGGTTGTTGCCGACCAGGTCCCAGTTGCCTTCGCTGGTATAGAACTTGGTCGCGAAGCCGTGCGGGTCGCGCAGGGTTTCCGGCGAATGCTGCCCGTGTATCACGGTGGAAAAGCGCACGAACACCGGCGTCGTCGTGCCCTGGGTGAAGACTTTCGCGCGGGTCAGCGCTGAAATGTCGGCGCTTGCGACGAACTCGCCGTGCGCGCCGGTACCGCGCGCATGCACGACGCGCTCAGGTATGCGCTCGCGATCGAAGCGCTGCAGCTTCTGGATCAGCTGCACATCCTGCAGCAGGGCAGGTCCCCCCGGGCCGGCCGTCTGCGAATTCTGGTTGTCGCCGACGGGCGCTCCGTTGTCGCGCGTCAGTGTGCCTTGCGCCTGTGCGCCGGCCGCGAGTGCGGTCAGGACCAGTGCCAGACATTGTCGCCCTATGTTCGTTGTATACATGGCATCCCTCTGCTGTGTGTCGAGGACTGCCGCTCTCCCGGGGCCGAGTATTGCCGGGACTGGTACATCACAGAAATCAATAGATGCGATAGATCCGATAGCGACGGTCTATGGTCGTGCTGTCAGCGCCGCAGGCCTGTGCGCGGCCGCAGCGCCGACATCAGCGGCGGCGCCAGTGTGGATTCGTGGAGTCTGCATCCGCACGCGGTGCGGGCCAGTGACGCGGCTCATGGCCGGCCGCGCGACGGGCGGCCCTGTGCAGGCAACCCGTCGCGCATCACGCAGGCATCAGTCGACGTCGAACGACTGCAGCGATACCGGCGTCGACGTGGTCGCCGTCGCCGATTCGTTGCCGGGAGCGGGATCGCTCGTGGTCGCCGTGACGCTCGCCGTGTCGACGATCATCGTGACCGGCGCGCCGCTGTCGATCGTGACCGTCAGGCTGAACATGGCGGAGCCGGGCGCCAGCGCGGGATTCGTGCAGCTCACCGTGCCCATGGCGCCGACGGCCGGCGTCGTGCAGCTCCAGCCGCCCGGCGAGGTCAACGAAGTAAACGTGGTATTGGCCGGGATCGCATTGCTCAGCGCCACGTTCGCCGCCGCGCTGGGGCCCGCATTGGTCACGGTCAGCGTGTAGGTGATCGGCTGGCCGTTGATGGCCGAGGGCGTCGACGCGGTATTGGTGATGCCCAGGTCCGCCGACGTGCCCAGCGGCGTGGCCGCGGTGGCGGATTCGTTGCCGGGCGAGGGATCGGTGGTCGTCGACGCGACCGTCGCTGTGCCGGAGATGCTCGCCGCCGTCGCGCTCGGATCGACCGTGACGACGAGCGTGAACGCGGCCGAGCCGGTAGCGAGGCTCAGTGTCGTGCAGCTCACCGTGCCGGTGCCGCCGACGGCCGGCGTCGTGCAGCTCCAGCCCGCCGGCGCGGACAGCGACGTGAACGTCGTATTCGCCGGGATCGGATAGCTCAGCGATACGTTCGCCGCGGCGCTGGGGCCGGCGTTCGTCACGGTCAGCGTGTAGGTGATCGGCTGGCCGCTGATCGCCGAGGGCGTCGAAGCGGTATTGGTGACGCTCAAGTCCGCCGACGTGCCCAGCGGCGTGGTCGCCGTGGCGGACTCGTTGCCGGGCGCGGGATCGGTGGTCGTCGACGCGACCGTCGCCGTGCCGGTGATGTTTGCCGCGGTTGCGCCAGGGTCGACGGCGACGCCGAGCGTGAACGCGGCCGACCCGGTGGCGAGACTCAGTGTCGTGCAACTTACCGAGCCCGTGGCGCCAACGGCCGGCGTCGTGCAGCTCCAGCCGCCCGGCGAGGTGAGCGACGTGAATGTCGTATTCGCCGGGATCGGATAGCTCAGCGATACGTTAGCCGCGTTGCTCGGGCCAGCGTTACTAACAGCTATCGTGTAGCTGATGGGCTGGCCGCTGATGGCAGACGCCGGCGCGCCGCTGTTGCTGACGCCGAGGTCGGCCGCAGCGCCCACGGTCGTCGTCACCGTCGCGCTGTTGTTGGCGGGCGTGGGATCGCCGCTCGTCGATGTCGTGGTTGCCGTGGCCGACAGTATCGTGCCAGCGGGAAGCGCCGGATCCACCAGCGAGGTCAGCGTGAACGCGCTGTTGCCGACACTGAAGTTCGGGTTGCTGCAGCTCACCGCGCCGCCCGCGCCGACGGCCGGCGTGGTGCAGGTCCAGCCGGCCACGGCCGGCAGCGAGACGAATGTCAGGCCCGTCGGCAGCGTGGTCGTCCAGCTCGTGCCGGCGGCGGGGTCGGGGCCGTTGTTCGTGACGGTAATCGTATAGGTCAGGTTGTTGCCGGCCGTGACCGGGTCCGGCGAGTCGCTTGCGGTGACGGCCAGATCGGAAATCGCGAACAGGCCGACCACCACCGGATCGTGATCCGCCGCGCGGTACGGCGTCGCGGGCTGGAACACCACGCGCGGCGGCACCAGCGCGGAACCGTCGGGCTTCTCCTCGAACGCGGATTCGCCGATGTCGGCGACTTCGTCGTTGTAGTCGAACAGCGGCAGTTCGTCGGCGTTGATGTGCCAGGTATTCGCGCCGGTGACCTGGCTGGCCAGCGACGCCGACGCGAACGCGTAGTCGAGATGGCCGAGCGTGCCGCTGAACAAGTACGAGTAGGCATTCGCGCCCTGAAACGTCGTCTCCAGATCGCTATAGCCGCCGGACAGGATCGTCGTGATCGGCGTCTCCTGCGCGTAGGCGTTGAAGTCGCCGAGCAGCAGCACGTCGGGATCCCCCGCGGCCGGCAGTACCGTGCCGCTGATCCAGCTCAGCAGCCGGCTCGCCTGCGCGGTGCGCGTCGCCGCGAAGCAGGACTGGCCGTCGCCGCTGTCGGCATCGGCACCGCTCGCGCCGCCGCAGCCCTTGGCACGCAGATGGTTGGCGATCACGGTGAAGCGCTGGCCGAAGGCCGAATTCGTTGCGTCGACCACATCAAAGGTCTGCGCCGTCGGCGGACGGTTGTGGACCGGATCCAGATCGACCAGCGGCGAACCGACCGGCGAGACCACACCCGTGCGATAGATCGGCTGCACGCGGATCGCGTCGGTGCCGAGTGTGCCGCCCGTGTTGACGAAGGCATACGGGTGGGCGCCGCCGCAGCGCGTGTTGATCGCGCCGAGCAGGTCCGTGATCGTGGCGCTGGCGGTGGTGTTTTCCAGTTCCATAAACGCGACGACGTCGGCATCGAGCGCGCAGGTCATGATCGAAACGCGCTCGCGCTGGCGATTGAGTTCGGCCACGCTGTCCGCGCCGCGGCAGTCCAGCGTGCCGCCGGGGCCGCACGGGCCGCTGTTCGAGCTGGCCGTAGTGTCGATCGTCGTGAAGTAGTTCAGCAGGTTCGCGCCGGCGACTTTGATCGCGCCGCCGACGACCGGCGGCGTCGCCGGTCGCGGATTGGCGACCGTGAACGTGGCCGGGGTCGCCGCGGTCGGGCGCACGCGCCAGCTCGCCACGCCGGCGCCCGGGTTCGAGAAATCCAGCACGCCGGTCAGGCCGTTGACGAGATCGCCGCCGCGGAAGAAATCCACGCCCTGCGTGCCGACCGACAGGCCGCCGTTGGCGCGCGGGTGATAGATCGCCTGCTGGCCGTTGGGTGAGGTCAGGAAGGTTTCCTGCGCGTTGTTGTCGTCGTCGAGCAGCACGCGGCGGCGCGCGAGCGCGTCGAGGTAGGCGGTGTAACCGGCGACATCCGGCGCCGAGAATTCGGTGAACGCGCGTGGCCGGCCGCCTTCGGTCAGCACCACCTGGCCGTAGCGCGCCATCTCGAAGTAGTCGCTGACCGTGAGCGTATCGACGAAGGTCACGCGCATGCTCTCGCGTGACTCGTAGAAGCTGTCGATGTCGCCAACGACCGGCAGGTCGATCGCTGCCGGCGTCACCTGCGCAAGGTTGTTGCCCGCATTGGTCACGACCACCTCGCCCGCGGTCGTGGCGCTGACCATGGTCAGGTTGCTGCTTTCCGACACCACGCCGGTCGCGCGCACGCGCTGGCCTTCGGCCACCGCCGTCGGGCAGGTGCTGCAGAACACGAACACGCCTTCGGACGTGGCCGGGTCCGCGTCTGCGTCGGCGTCCTCTTCCTGCAGGAAGAAGCCCTGCAGCTGGCCCGTACCCTGGAAATCGCCGACCACGACGCCTTCGACGGTGACCGTTGCGCCCGGAATCGGCGTCGCCGCGCCGTTGCCCTGCACGTCGTGGATGCGGGACACATCGTCGTTGACGATCGTGCCCTGGCCCTGTCCGTCGGTGACGATGGCGTTCGTGACGTTGGTGACATTGACGAGGAAGGTCTCGTCGCTCTCCGGCGTGGTATCGCCGTTCACGAGCACCGTAAAGGCGTAGGTGCTGCTGCCGGCGGGGATGGTCTGGCCGGTCAGCGAATTGACGGTGTAGTCACCCGGCGCGATGGCCGTGCCGTTGGCCGTGGCGATATCGAAGGTCACACCACCGGCACCGGCCGGCGCCGACAGGCTGGCCGTGAAGGTGAAACTCGTCGTGCCCGCATTGCCTTCATTGAGCGAGACATCGTTGATCGTCAGATTCGGTGCAGCGTCGTCGTTGACGACGTTGCCCTGGCCCTGGCCGTCGGTGACGGTAGCGCCGGTGACGTTCGTGACATTGACGAAAAAGGTCTCGTTGGTCTCCGGCGCGGTGTCGCCGTTCACGAGCACGGTGAAGGCGTAGGTACTGCTGCCGGCGGGAATGGTCTGGCCGGTCAATGAATTGATCGTGTAGTCGCCCGGCGCGACGGCGGTGCCGTCGGCGGTCGCGATGTCGAACGTGACGCCGCCCGGGCCGGCTGGCGCGGACAGGCTGACCGTGAACACGAACGAGGTCGTGCCCGCATTGCCTTCGTTGAGTGACACATCGTTGACCGTGAGATTCGGCAGCGCGATCGCGCCATGCGGCGTCAGCGAGAAATCGTCCACCGCGAGGCCGTCGTCGGCGCCTGACGCATCGACATCGTTCCAGCGGATCCAGAACGTCGCGCCGTTAGCGATGCTCAGCGAACCTATCGCGCTGGACAGTGCGGTCCGCGCCGACGCGGCGTTGCCGTTCTTCGCACCCGCGGTCGCCGTATCCGGCGTCACGAAATTCAGCGCCGCCACGCCGGTCCAGGTGCCGGTGATCAGGCTGGTCGCATTGAGGCTGTATTCGAACGTGAGCTGGTCCGTGCGCGCCGCCGTGCCCAGCCGCCACTCCTCGCCCGTGTACGCCACGTTCAGGCCAGCGATCGTCGCGCCCGTGTTATTCGTGAAGCAGGCGCCGACCGAAGAAATCAACGTCCCGCTGCGCAGCCCGCCCAGCGCCCGGTCGGTGGACGCGGCCGCGCCATAGCTATACGTGTCGCCCGTATTCGACGCACCGGTGTCCACCGCGTACTGCTCGTTGTCCCGCGCCCCGCCGCCGGTCTCGGTCATGAACCAACCCGTGATGGTCAGGTTGTTCGTCGTCGATCCGGCCGTATTCGACAGCGTGTCGAAACTCTGCGTGGCCGCAGAACCGAGCGTGGTGAGGCTGACGCATTGGGCAAATACGGCGGAGGGAATGCAAGACAACAGGCTGATGAGCGCGAAGGCGCGCAGCAGGCGCAGCAGAGCAGTGGACGGCATGGACGATTCCCCGAAATCGTGAGCGGGAGGCTGGTTGGCGGACTATAGCGCTACGCGGTTACGGGCTGAATTCGGCGGCGTGGCACCCATGGGCTGGGCGGCTCGTTTTTCTGCGTTTTTCCGTTCTTCTGGACACCGGGCGTTCTCCGGGCGTTCTCTTTCTGGACACCCGTTCTCTTTCTGGACACCCACTATCTCCCCTGGGCGCACTTCCTGGACACCCACTACTATCTCCCCACTATCTCCTGCGCGGCGTTTCCGCTCGACGGTCCGCCGTTCGCTGGCTTTTGACTGATCAGTTAGGCTTCGCCGCCGATCCGCAGTAGAGCTGGTGCCCCACCGTTTTTCTGCACCGTTTTTCTGGACACCCATCATCTCGCGTCGTTTTTCCGTTCTTTTGGACACCGGGCGTTTTCTTTCTGGACACCCACTATCTCCCCACTATCTCCTGCGCGGCGTTTCCGCTCGACGGTCCTCCGTTCGCTGGCTTTTGACTGGTCAGTTAGGCTTCGCCGCCGATCCGCAGTAGAGCTGGTGCCCCACTGGCTTCCATGGTCCCCGCCAGGAAAGGTTGCTCGCTCGCCTACGCGATGCGCGATGGCGCCGTTGTCGGCGGAAGTCTTATAGTCACCCAGCACCGCGAACGCAGTAGCGCCTGTCGTCGGGCTACGTAGTCACCGCTTGGTGTCGTCCACCTTTGAGCCAGCGCTGCCCTAGCGCGCTGGCCCGAGCAGCCATGGCCTCGATGCTGCCGATGGCGCGCCAGTAACGCGTCTCCGTATTCTGGACCTGGGCCACCCAACTCCGATCATCGACCATCTGTTGTATTGGCCTGGGAATGGGTTCTGTGATCACGCCGCGTTTGGTTGCGTGGAGCCGGCGGCCGGTCACGTCGACCAGCGCGACGTATTCGTCGTTGCCGAGGGCGAACAGTCCGCTGGCGTCCGCACCAGCCACCGCATTCATCGGCAGGTCTCCAGCAATTCCGCCTCGGATCCGGCGTCGGATCGAAGTGTGCGCAGAGGTCGCCAGTCCGTCTGCCAGGCCGGCGCGCACAGGATTCAAGTCGACGTAGGTCATGCACGCCAGTACGGCACGGTCGTCCAGCAGCACCTGGCACTTGAAACGCCCTTCCCAGAACCGGCCACTGCAATCGTCCTCGCGATTGGCGCGACGGGCGATTGGCTCGGACAGGCAGCGCATGAACCAGGACAGGTTTCCCAGTCGCTCGCGCAGTACCGCCAGGCGCTCGGGGTTGGCGAGCAAGGCCGCTATTCGCTCGAGGCGGTCCTGGATATGCGGCCCACGATCATGGGAAGCGGGAAACAGCGTTGCCCAACGTTCGGCGACGGTCGAGTCGCTCCAGCGGCGCGTGGACGCCGGGTCCATCCGGACGACGACATGCACATGGTTGCTCATGACCGCATAGGCGAGCACCGACGCGGAGAAGATGTCGGCCAGCGCCAGAAGCCGATCCTCGATCCACTGTTTGCGATGATCGAAATTGCGGCCCGACAGCGCATCTTGCCCGCACAGAAACGCGCGACGTACACAGCGCGATACGCAGTGATAGACGCCTGGCCCTGACGGGTCGATCAGCAGTGAGCGCGGGTAGCCCATACGCAATTGTCACGTGCCTCGGGTGGCCAGCCATCAGGCGGTGTCGATCGTATGCATCGGAATGTTCTGGCCTGATGGTTTCATCGGGACGGAGGGTGTTTGTTTCCACGTCGTCGCGGGCGCGGAAGCGCTCTGGTTGCTGGGTGTCCGGAGATTTCGCTGGGTTAGTGGTGCTCGCCTTGGGATCCGGGTGTGCTCGAGATGACTGCGGAAGATTGATGGGTGTCCAGAAGCAGATAGGGGCAATCGCGCAGGACGAACGTCGGCTGGCTGATCAATGAGTCGATCGATGGCTGTCCAGCAACGGGGAATGATGGGTGTCCAGGAATAGGAGAGCCGGGACAAATGATGGGTGTCCAGGAATAAGAGAACCCCGCCATCCCGCATCCGCTACAACCTTGCAGCTTCGGCAAAATAATTGCCGCGTGCGATGATATGCGGCGTCCCGTCGCCGGTTCCTGGCGACGGGCCTGATCCCCTCGGAATCAATGCTTTGCCGGCGTGTCCAGCGCCCGGGCCGAGCGGCCGGATTGCAGCGCTGATGAGTCAGTCGGAAACGGAAAAGCCTGTGTCGCCAGTAGATTGCGCCGCGTGGCGCGTGAGTGTTGCCCCGATGATGGATTGGACGGACCGGCACTGTCGTTATTTCCACCGGCTGCTGTCGCCGCATGCGCGGCTGTATACGGAGATGGTGACGTCGGCGGCGCTGGTGCACGGGAACCGCATGCATCTGCTGCGGCATAGCGCGTTCGAGCAGCCGGTGGCGTTGCAGCTGGGCGGGTCGGAGCCGGCCGAGCTGGCTCAGGCGGCACGCTTTGGCGAGGACGCCGGCTATGTGGAGATCAATCTCAACGTCGGCTGTCCGTCGGATCGGGTGCAGTCGGGGCGTTTCGGTGCCTGCCTGATGCGTGAGCCGGCGCTGGTCGCCGACTGTGTCGCGGCGATGCGAGCCGCGGTGCGCATTCCGGTCACGGTGAAGTGCCGCATCGGTGTCGACGAGCAGGACGAGTACCACGACCTGCAGCAGTTTGCCGCCCGCATGGTCGACGCCGGCGTGGAGGTGTTGATCGTGCATGCGCGCAAGGCGTGGCTGCAGGGGCTGTCGCCGAAGGAGAACCGCGAGATCCCGCCGCTGAACTATGCGCGGGTCCATGCGCTGAAAAAGGATTTCCCGCAGCTGTGCGTCGTCATCAACGGCGGCATCACGAGCGAAACCGCGGTGACCGAGCACCTGGCGCAGGTCGACGGCGTCATGCTGGGGCGCGCCGCGTATCACGATCCCTATGTGCTCGCCCGCGTCGAGCACGCGCTGTATGGCGAGCCGCTGCCCGAACGCGACGCGGTGATCGAGCGGATGCTGCCGTACATTGAGGCCGAACTGGCCCAGGGCACGGCGCTCAAGCACATCACGCGGCATCTGCTGGGGCTGTATCAGGGTTTGCCGGGCGCACGCGGCTTCCGTCGTGTGCTGAGCGAGCGTTCGCATCACAACGACGCGGGACTGGATGTGATCCGTGCGGCGCTGGAGCAACGCCATGCGCTGCGTGCGGCGGCCTGAGCGCGGGTTGGCGCTGTTCGCCGCGCTGGCCCTGCCGGCGCTGGCGGCGGCTGTGCCGGTTCGCCTCGACGGTCCGGCGCCGGAATCGCGCGAGCGGCTCGAATGGGCCGCGCTGCGCCGCTACAGCACGGCCGATGGCCTGCCGCAGAACACCATCCATGCGCTGGCCCAGGATCGTGCGGGCTACGTCTACGCCGGCACCGAAGACGGTCTGGCCCAGTTCGACGGCCGTTTCTGGACACGCATCGATCTGCCCGAACGCGCGGGCGTGCGTCCGTATGTGATGCATCTGGCTGCGACCGGCGACGGCGCGCTGTGGATAGGCACGGACAGCGTCGGACTGTGGCGGCGCGATGCCGAAGGCCGGGTCGAGGCGATACCCGGCCTGCCGCTGGAGTTGTCGCTCGAAGCGCTGCTGCCGCGGGATGCATCAACGGTCTATGCAGGCACGCCGCGCGGCGTCTATCGCTGCGACGTTGCCGGCTGTGAGCTGCTGGCAGCGACCGCGAAGCTCGAAGTCGCGGTGCTGCTGGCCGGTACTGGCCCGGCCGGGCCAGCGCTGTGGATAGGCACGAACCAGGCTGGACTGTTTCGCCTCGACGATCCGGACGGTGCGGCGACACTGTCCGACTGGCACCTGGGCAAGGCCGACGGCCTGCCCAACGATGCGGTGCGCGGGCTCGCGTTCTGGGGCGGCAAGGACGGGCGCGACCTGTGGATAGGCACTGGCCGCGGGCTTGCGCGTCTGAGTGAAAAATCGCTCGTTGTATACGATGCGACAACCGGATTTCCGGAAGGCACGGCCACGCCATTGCTGCCGGGCACCGAGCGTGACGGCACGCCGATCCTGCGCGTGGGCCTGTCTCGTGCCGGCCTGGCCGAGGTGCGTGAGGACGGCCGAGTGCGACTGGTCACGCGGGCCGAAGGACTGCCGGAAGACGGCGTGCGCAGCCTGATCGAAACCGGCGACAGTCCGCAGCATCGCGTGCTGTGGCTGGGTACCACGTCGTCCGGCGTGGCGCGGCGCGAGCCCGGCCGCTGGGCCTCGCTCGACGAACGCCATGGTTTGCCGCATCGCGTCGTGTTCGGCGTCGGCAATGTGCGGTTTCCGGATGGCGCGGAGTCGCCGTGGATCGGCACGGTCGAAGGGCCGGCGCGCTGGATCAACGGTACCTGGCAGCGGTTCCTGCCCGCGCCGCACGAACGCGCGACGGTGTTCGCGGCGATACGCGACGGCGCGACGCTGTGGCTGGCGAGCGACCAGGGTCTGATCGGCCTCGAAGCCGGCGGCGTACGCCATTACAGCGCCGACAACAGCGGTTTGCCGGGCCTGACCGTGCTCGACGTGGTCGCGCAGGATACGGCCGACGGCCATGTGGTCTGGATCGCGACGCGGCATGGACTCGCGCGGCTGCGCGGCGATGAGGTCGATGCGCAGCCGCTTCCGCTTGGCGACGGATCGCCGACCGTGCGCAAGCTGCTGCTCGCGCCGGCAACCGACGCGCGCGAACGCCTGTGGGCGGCGACGTCCAACGGCCTGGCCTGGCATGGCGACGAGGGCTGGCAACGCGTGCCCGAAGACTGCCTGCCGAGTGCGGAACTGCTCGACATGCAGCTGCAGCGTGGACCGGACGGACGCAGCGGGCTATGGGTCGCCAGCCGCGCCGGCATCGTGCGCATCGATCTCGGCGGCGCATTGCGCTGCGTGCGCCTGCCCGCGGAAGCGCGGCCGCCGGGGCAGATCTACCAGCAGGCGGTCGACCAGTCGGGCCGCCTGTACGTGTTCGGCTCCGACGGCGTCACGCGCTATACCTTCGCCGATCCGCAGGCGGCCGAGCCGACCCTGCAGCAGATCACGCGCTTCGGCATCGAGGACGGCCTGCCCGGGCTCGAATTCAATCGCGCGAGTCATGTTGATGCGCTGGGCCGGGTCTGGGCTGGTGGCGTCGACGGCCTCGCGCTGTACGACCCGGCGCAGGAGTCCGCTGCAGGTCCGGCCTCGCCGCTGCGCTTGCGCCAGGCGGCCACCGAACGCGGCACGCCACTGACGCCGGGCACCGTGCTCGCCGCCGGTGACGACAGTGTGCGCGCCGAAGTCGCGCTGCTCGCCTACCAGCGGCCGCAGGAGATCCGCTACAACGCCGAACTGCTGGGCCTGCGCGACCACCGCGCGCAATGGAGCAGCACCTCGCGCTTCCAGTTCAGCCGCCTGCCGCCGGGCGACTACACCTTGCGCCTGCGCGCCCGTGACGCGTTCGCGGTGGAAGCAGCACCGATCGAGATTCCATTCCGCCTGCGCGCGCCGTGGTGGCAGACCCCGGCGGCGCTGGCCGCGTTCGGGCTGGCCTTGCTCCTGCTCGGCGTACTCGCCGGACGCTGGCGCAACGCCGCCCTCGCGCGGCGGGCGCAGCGTCTGCAGCACGAAGTCGCGGCACGCACGCGCGAACTGGCCGACGCCAACCGGCGCCTCGAGCACGCCTCGCTGACCGATCCGCTGACCGGCCTGTGGAACCGGCGGCATTTCGCCCTCGAAATGCCGGCCGAGTGCGCGCGCGCACTGCGCCGCTGCGAAGACGGCGACCGCCACAGCGTGCTCGGCCTGCTGCTGATCGACTGCGACCACTTCAAGCAGATCAACGATCGCCATGGCCATGCCGTCGGCGATGCGGTGCTCGTGGAAATCGCCGCGCGCCTGCGCCAGCAGGCTCGCGACGGCGACGTGCTGCTGCGCTGGGGCGGCGAGGAATTTCTGCTGGTGCTGCGCGACACCGGCCGCGGCAGCCTGGCGATCGCCGCGCAGCGTGTCCTGAGCTGCATCGCGGAGCGGCCGTTCGTGTTCTCGGTCGAGCCGCTGACCGTGACCTGCTCGATCGGCGTCTGCGCCTTTCCGTTCGACATGGCCGCGCCCGCGGCGTTGAGCCTGGACGCCTGCCTGCGCCTGGCCGATACCGCGCTGTACCAGGCCAAGCGCCAGGGGCGCGACCGCGCCGTGCTGGCCGAGCCGGGTGGCGCGGACGGCGAACCGCGCTGGGCCGAGGTGCCGCGCTCGGCCGGACCGGCCTGACGCAACGGCGTCGTCCACGTTTACTCACTGCGGAGGTTTGCGTGATCACCCGTTCCATCGACGAGTTCCGCCAGTTCTGGCCGACGCTGCAGCCCGAGGCGCGCGGCTGTGCGCGCGGCGCCTTCCTGGTCACGCCGCTGGGTTTCCATCTGGCCGAACAGTCCGCCAGCGACAACCGCTACATGGCGATGGACGCCGGCGTCGATGCGCGGACGGCATTGGTCGAGCATGCGCTGCTCGCGCGGCGCGTGTCCGCGCTGCTGCCCACGGTCTGCTTTCCCGGCGATGCGGCCACACCGGATGCGGTGTTTCCGAACAACGTGTTCGCGACCGCGCCCGGCCGCAGCATCATCGGCCGCATGCGGCATCCGGTGCGCCAGCGCGAGGCGCAGCGGCCGGACATCCGCGGCTTCTTCCGCGACATCGTCGGTTATGAAGAAATCGATTTATCCACTATTGACGGTGTCGCCGAGCTGACCGGAAGCCTGGTCGTGGATCGTGCCCGCGGCATCGGTTACTGCGGCCTGAGTGAGCGCTGCGATGAAGCGGGTGCGGCGGCGATGCATGCGGCCTTCGGCCTGAAGCTGACGTTCTGCTTCGATCTGGCGTCCGGCGAATACCACACCAACGTCGTAATGTCGGTACTGGCCGGCCGCGCGATCGTCATCGCGCCGTCCGGATTCGCCGATGCGACCGTCGCGCAGGCGATCGCCGATGCGTATGCGCCGCGGTGCCTGTTCCTCGATGCGGCGCAGAAAGCCGACTATGCGGGCAACTGCATTGCGCTCAGCGATGACAGTGTCTGGATGAGCGAACGTGCCGCGGCGTCGCTGAGCGCGCCGCAGAAAGCCGCGCTCGCAGCCTGGGGCTTCCGCACCGAAGCCGTCGCGCTGGCGGAAATCGAGAAAGCCGGCGGCAGCCTGCGCTGCTGCGTCGGCGAACTGTATTGAGGCGCGGCCGGGAACTACGCCCTCCACGGCATCTCTACACATCGAATTTACGTAGACGTTGAGGAATTCCGGCGAGTCGTGCAGTTCAGGTGCAATTCAATCCGCGCTATCGAGACTCGGCCCCTCTCGCTAAGATGAACGCATGCAAAGTCAGGCTTACCTTCTGCGCTGCTTTCCGGTCCTGATCGCGCTCGCCGCCATCAGCGCGCCGGCCGCGGCGCAGTTGAGTCTGGAGGATGCGGTCGAGCAGGTGCAGCAGGAAATCCAGGGACGCGTCCTCAAGGCCGAGGAAGTCACGATCGGCAAGAAGAAGTTGTACCGGATCAAGCTGCTCACCCGCGACGGGCGAGTGCAAGTCGTGAAGATTCCCGCGGACGAGAACAAGGAGAGCCGATAATGCGAGTCCTGCTGGTCGAAGACGAAGCCCCGCTGCGCGAAACCCTGGCAGCACGGCTCAAGCGCGAAGGGTATGCGGTGGACTGTGCCTCCGATGGCGACGAAGGCCTCTACCTCGGGCGCGAGATGCCGTTCGACGTGGCCGTCATCGACCTCGGCCTGCCCAAGCGCCCCGGGATGGAGCTGGTCAAAGCGCTGCGCGATGACGGCCAACGCTATCCGATCCTGATCCTGACTGCGCGTTCGAGCTGGCAGGACAAGGTCGAAGGCCTGAAGGCCGGTGCCGACGACTACCTCGTCAAACCTTTCCATGTCGAGGAACTGCTGGCCCGCCTCAACGCCCTCGTGCGCCGCGCGACGGGCTGGACCAAACCCATACTGGAATGCGGCCCGGTGCAGCTCGACACCACGGCGCAGAGCATCACCGTCGATTCCAAGCCGGTCGACCTGACGAGCTACGAATACAAGGTGCTCGAGTATCTGATGCTGCATGCCGGCGAACTCGTGTCAAAGGCCGACCTTACCGAACACATCTACCAGCAGGATTTCGACCGCGATTCCAACGTGCTCGAAGTCTTCATCGGCCGCCTGCGGCGCAAGCTCGATCCTGACGGCCTTCTCAAGCCCATCGAGACCGTGCGCGGACGCGGTTACCGCTTCGCGATACCGCGCAGCGACGTTACGGCGGATTAAGTCCGCATGGCACAGCGGCGACCGCTGTCGCTGCAGGCCCGTTCGACCGTCGCCGCGGGCCTCGCGCTCGCGGCGTTTCTCGGCGTCACTGGCTTCGCGCTGGACCAGGCCTATTACGAGGCGACCGTCGCGGCCATGCGCGACCGGCTGCAGAGCTATGTCTACGCCTATCTCGCGGGCTCCGACGTGCTGCGTGGCACCAAGCTGCTGCCGCCGGAAACCCTGCCCGATCCTGAATTCAACCGGCCCGGGTCGGGGCTCTACGCCGTCGTCATCGGCGAGAGTAATTCGCTACGCTGGGAATCGCCGTCGGCGTTGGGCCGCGAACTCGCGTTCGATGCGCGCCTGCCGGTCGGCGAAATACGCTTCGAGGGGCCGATCGACAACGCGGTCGGCCGCGTGTTCGTGTTTTCGCAAGGTGTCAGCTGGGAAGTGGACGAACGTCGCCCGGTCCGCCTGACCGTTCACGTCGCGCAGAGCGAGCAGCAGTTCCTGAGCCAGATCACCGCGTATCGCCGCACCCTGGCGCGCTGGCTCGGCGCACTGGCCATCGTGCTGCTGCTGCTGCAGATCGCGTTGCTGCGCTGGGGCCTGAGCCCGCTGCGCAAGATGGTGCGCGATGTGGACAATGTGATGAATGGCGATGCGGACCGCCTGCCCGGACAGTATCCGGCCGAGCTGGCGCCGCTGACCGGCAGCCTCAACGAACTCATCGACTTCGGTCGCGAGCAACTGGATCGCTACCGCAACACCATGTCCGATCTCGCGCACAGCCTCAAGACACCGCTCGCCGTGCTGCGCAGCGAGATCGACGGCGATGCGGGTTACCACAGCCTGCGCCGCAGCGTCAGCGAGCAGTCGCAGCGCATGCACGACATCGTCTCCTACCAGCTCTCGCGCGCGACCGCCTCGCGCCACCAGGTGTTCTCCACGCCGCTTGCGATCGAAACCGCGGCCGAGGGCATCGTCGCTAGCCTGGAGAAGGTCTATGCCGCCAAGCGCGTGCTGTGCGAATTCGAGATCGATTCCGACGCACGCTTCTTCGGCGCCCAGGGCGATCTCATGGAACTGCTCGGCAACCTGCTCGAGAACGCGTTCAAATGGGCCGACCGGCGTGTGCTGTTCACCGCGCATGTGATCAAGGCGCCGCGCATGCGCCGCGCCGGCCTGGAACTGCGCGTCGAGGACGACGGCCCCGGCATTCCGGCGGAAAAGGTCGAACACCTGCTGCAGCGCGGCGTGCGCGGCGACGAACGCGTGCAAGGCCACGGCATCGGCCTGGCCATCGTGCAGGACATCGTCAAGGGCTATCGCGGCAACCTGTCGGTGCATGGCTCCGATGCGCTCGGCGGCGCCATGTTCTGCGTGCGGTTCGAGGCCATGTGAGAACGGGCGATGATCCGCGATGCCGCCGACAGCGAGGACCACCGCGCCCCGTTACATCACAAGCCGATGACCTCGAACAGCCGCGATGCCACGGCCGTCCCGGCGTAGCGCCCGGCGACGTAGCGACGCCCGCGCTCGCCGATTTGCTCGCGTTCGGCCGTGCCGAGATCCAGCGCCTGCTGCATGCACCGCACCAGTTCGTCCGTGCCGGTGTAGGCCCAGCCGCAGCGCGAATGCGCGACGTGATCGGCGAGTACTTCGCAGCGCGCGTTGGCGATCACCGGCGTGCCCTGCGCCATCGCCTCGAGCGTGACGATGCTGAAGCTCTCCCAGCGCGACGGCATCACGAACGCGCGCGCGCCGGCCATCAGGGCGAATTTCTGCGCCTCGTCGACGAAGCCGAGGTAGCGCACACCGTCGTCGTCGCGCAGGCCGAGGTGATCCGCGCCGGTCAGCACGAGTTCGACCGCATCGCGGCGCTGCCGGCGCAGCAGCCGGAATGCGGCAATGAGTTCGCGGCAGCCTTTGCTCTCGTCGATGCGCCCGCAGTAGAGCAGATAGGGTCGTTCGCGCACTGCCGGCGGCGACGCGGCCGTTTCTACGGCCATGCCGACAACCTCGCCGCGGTCGATTTTCCAGAGCCGCGCGCCGAGACGGCGCTCGGCATCAGTGAGCCAGATGATGCGTGGCACGCGGCGCGCGGCCTGCGCGTAGACCGGCAGGTAGGCCGGCGGCTCGTCGTGCAGGGTCGGCACGAGCATGCGTTTGGCCTCGGGCACGCATTCCAGGCCGAAGTACGTGGTCGGGTACAGGTAGGTGCAGAACAGCACGAACGCGTAGTCGTCGTGGTGGTTGCGCAGATGCGCGAACAGCCCTGGGCACCACGGGCCCTGCGCGCGGATGAACTGTTCCGCCAGCGGCGCACGCCAGGCGATCCGTGTCTCGCCGCTGCGCTCGATCGCGTGCGCATGTGCCTGCAGCACGCGCCGGTGCAGTTCGTTGAACCAGCTGCCGCGCGACCAGGCGCTTGCGAAGCGCAGGATGCGCACGTCCTCGCGCCATTCCTCGCCGGCCGGCAGTGCGTTGTCCCAGCTGCGGTAGTCGAGTGCGCAACTCGTGAGGATGTCGACCTCGACACGCGTGCGCAGTAGCCGGGCGTAGTGCCAGGCCAGCGCTTCGGAACCGCCAGCGATATCGGAATGGCAGCGCTGCACGACGACGGCGATGCGGGTCATGCGAATCCAGCCAGCGCGTCATTGAGACGTGTGGCGAGGATCTCCGGCGCGAACTCGCGCGCGTAGCGTTCGCGGCCGGCCAGGCGCAGGACTTCGGCCGCGGCCGCATCGCGCGCGAGTCGGTCGAGGCTGGCCGCATACAGGCGCGGGTCGGACTCCTGCCACGCGAGTCCGGCACGGCCGAGCGTCTCGCCGATCGCGCTGCGGTCGCGCGCAACGACCGGCACGCCCAGCGCCATCGCCTCGACCAGCGGCACGCAGAAGCCTTCGTGCTCCGACAGCATCAGCAGCGCGTCGGCGACGAGCCAGCAGGCCTTTAGGCGCGTGTCGTCGATGTTGTCGAGAAAGTGGACATTGTCCGAAATGTCCAGTGCGGCGCAGTGGTCGCGCAGATGGCGCGAATAGCGCGCCAGGCGTCGGTCATGCTTGCCGACGACGAGCAGGCGCGCATCGGCCGCGTAGTGGCGGCGGTAGCAGGCGAACGCGTCGAACAGCGCGGCGTGGCCCTTGTTCGGCGCGACGCGGCCGAGCATGAGCACGTTGCGGCGGCCGTCGCCGTAGCGGTCGAGCAGCGCGGTATCGGCCGGCTGATCGAGCAGGGCCTCGCAGCGATGGAATGGCGCGAGCACGCGGCTGCGCTCGGGTGGCAGGCCCGCCTGCACGAGTTCGTCGGCGTTGTAGCGCGAACACGACAGCGCCAGATCGAAACCCAGCGTCGCGAGTGTCGCAAGGCTCGCGCGCCCGGCCGCGCAGCTGCGCACGTGGTCGCGCGACCAGCCCTGGAAAAACTCGGCCGGCGTGATGTTGTGATAGCGCAGCACACGCCGGCACGACAGCTGTGCAAGTTGCGCTTCGATGCGCGGCCAGCCGATGGAATAGTGGTAGATGACGAGATCGCGCGGACCCAGCCAGCGATCGAGCCCGGCCGGTGCGTGCACGCTTTCGGCGAGGCCCTGGCTGTGGTCGGCGTAGAGGCGCACATCGTGTCCGGCGCGACGCAGCGCGGCGCCCATCTCGAGCACATCGGTACCGACGGCGTCGTGGGCGGTCAGCGACGGGGCGAGCAGCGCGATCTTCATGGGGCCGCCGCACGATGGTCAGTCGGTGTCGCTTCGCGTCGAGCGAACTGCCCGGCGCGGTACCGGTCGCAGTCGGCGATGCCCCGCACCGCGCACCGGCGAATCATGCGCGCGGATCGTTGCGCGCGCTGCGCAGTACAGCGACGTCGTTGCGCAGGCGCGCGACTTCGGCGGCGAGATCGGCGATGTCGGCGCTGGAGTTCTGCTGCGCCAGCGCCTGCCCGAGCCGGCGTTGCTCACGCGCGATCTCGGGCAGGTTCCAGACCAGCGCCAGGCGCTCGATCAGCGCCCCGATCAGCGGCAGGCGGGTCAAGCGCCAGAAGCGGTAGCGGCCGGCGAGGCCGGCGATTTCCACGCCATAGCCGCGGCCTTCGGCCGACGCGCGCAGGTCGCCGAGGATGGCGATCTTGCTGTCGCCGGCGGCCAGGCGCTGCAGCGCCAGCAGTTGGCCGCCGGCATCCGCCGGACGCTTGAGCAGACAGCGATAGGCGAGTTCGACGAATTCGTCGTTGTGCACATGCATGAAGTCGTCGAGCGTGTAGTGCAGGCGTTGCGGGTGATCCAGCGCCAGCACGACGGGCGCTGCGCCACGCGCGGTTACCGCGGACGGCATCTCGGGCAGCGTCGCGGCTTCGGCGCGGATCTGCTGTTGCAGGTGGTCCAGCGGATCGGAAGGGCTCTGAGTCATTGCGGAGGCGTTCGGCGGAGCGCCAGCTTCAGCGCGGAGCGGCCGCGCGGGCCGGCGCGGCCTCCGCCGCAGCGAGCGGGATGATGCCATACGAGCGTGCTGTGGCCAGGTCGATCCACTGGTAGTCGGGCTTGCGCTGACCGAAGCCCGCGGCTTCGCGCGCGTAGCGCGCCTTGCCGGCGACGAGCGCGGCGGAGAAGCTGTCGAGTGCGTCGCTGTCGATCAGGCTCAGCTCGCCGACGAAGCCGGGCTTGGGCCGTACCGCGAGCTGGCGCGCGCCGAGCAGGGTCGTCTCGACGAATACCGGGCTGGACTTCTTGTCATCGGTATAGAACGCGAGCAGCGCGTGGCGCGGCACGAGCAGCAGCACGCTGCGAATGCCGAGGCGCTCCAGCGCCGCGGCCAGCAGCAGGCTGCCGTCGATGCAGTTGGCGCGGCGTTCGTTCCACACATCGTCATGCAGCCGCACGTGCTGGCTCCAGACCAGAGGTCCGCGCGCGAGGCCGGGATCCTCGTCGGCATAGCGCACGCCGTGCAGCTGCAGCACTTCCCAGATCGCATACGCGGACGCCAGTGCCTGCGCCGGCGTGCGTGGGCCGGGTTTGAGCGGCAGGAACGGATGGCGTTCGGCGACCTGCTCGAAGATGGCATCGATCACTCGCGAGTCCGGATCGGCATAGGCGGCGAAGATCCAGCCGAGGTCCACGTGGTCCTTGCCGTCGCGCACGTAATACAGCGCTTCGCTGAGCGGGTGCAGGCGGATCTCGCGGCGCTGGTGCAGGGCCGGTGCAGCGTCGCGCTGCAGGGCGAATTCGGCGACGACGTTCTGCGGCTTGACCACGCCGGACAGCGCACGGCGGCTCCAGCGTAGGCGGGGCCGCAGCGTATAGCGCTCGCCGGCACGCGGCAGCACGGCCTGCACGCTGGCTGGCTCGGCCAGTCCCGGTGCTCCGACACTGAGGCTGACACGCTCGCCGTTGCGCGCCGCAATCACCTCGACGGCGATCATGCCGCTGCCGTCGCCGTAGCGGTTGTCGTCGGGCTTGGTGCTGGGGCGCTGCGACAGGTCGAGTACCGGATACAGCGCGTCGTCGGGACTGACCCGCACCTGCCAGCCGGCTGAGCGCGCCAGCGGACTCCACACCGCGGCGAACGCGACAGCGCAGGCCAGCAGTACGGCGTGCCGGCGCATCGGGGTTTGCACGGAAAGCATGTGCCGACTATCGTTGCGCCCGCCTGTGCTTGTCCATAGGCCGCGTTGGGACGGCAGGTTTCCCAGCCCGTTCCTTATCTCGTGGAGTACCCATGCGCACGATTCTCACGTCCCTTGCCCTGATGCTGTTGCTGACGGCCTGCAGCAACGCGCCGCAGGATGCGGCCAAGCCCGCCGCGGCGCCTGCGCCGGCCGCGCCCGCTCCGAAGACCGAACAGGCTGCAGCGCCCGCGCCCGCGCCCGCGCCGGCCGCCCCTGCGGAACTGCCGGAAGGCACCTGCGGTGACCAGAGCGCCGTGGCCAAGGAAGAACGCCTCGCCAACACGCCGCGCTGGACCACGGCGAGCGAGGTCGACAATTTCGGCTACGACGTGTTTCGCGGCGACACCGAAGAAGGTCCGTTCGCCAAGCTCAATGCGAGCCCGCTGCTCGGCGCCGGCACGACCGACGAAACGAAGAAGTACGAGTACCGCGACGACAGCATCGATCCGTGCCGCGACTACTGGTATTACGTCGAGTCGATCGACACCAACGGCGCGCGTGAGAAGTTCACGCCGATCTTCAAGGCGTCGGCCAAGCGCCGCGCAGCCGGCACGGCGGCGCCCGCGCAGGTGAAGTAAAGCCATGCTGCAAAAGCAGGACGTGCGGGTGCGCCGGCGCGTCCTGCTTTGTATTTTCGTCGCATTGTTCCTTCTGCAGCAGGGCGCGCTGTTCTGGCTCTACTGGGCCGGCGGCGGCAAGGCCCTGCTCGGCGACGAAGTCGCCTACCTGGCCTGGGCGCGCGGGCTCGCGAGCCTGGGGCCGATGCCGGCCGATGCCGGATGGTGGCCGCCGCTGCAGGCCTGGCTGCTCGCCGGGTCGCTGCGCGTGTTCGGCGAACACCTGTTGCCGCTGCAGTTGTTGCAGACCGTTTTCCTGATCGGCGCCGCGGCACTGCTGCGCGCGCTCTGGCGCGACGTCGACGGCCGCGTGCGCGCGGCCAATCTCGCCGCCGCGCTGTTCCTGCTCAACCCGTCCAACATGGCCTATGCGCACTGGCTGTGGCCCGAGCCGGTGCACCTGCTGGCGCTGCTCGCGGCGCTGCGTCTGGCGCAGCGCGCCGCGGCGCCCGTGCGCAGTTTTCTCGCCGGCGTCGCGCTTGGCGCAGCGATGCTCGCCAAGAGTCTGATGAGCCTGTTCTGGCCGGCGCTCGCGCTGCTGCTCGCGCGGCACTACCGCTGGCGCGGCGCCGCGGCGCTGCTGCTCGGTGTCGCCGTGGTCACTGCCGGGCCGCTGTGGCAGGGCTGGCGCCTGACCGGCAAGCCGATGATTGCCGACAGCTCCGCGTTCAACCTCGTCGGCGGCCTGCGCGAACAGTGGCGCAGCGACTACATCGACGACAGCGTCGCGACCCTGGCCGGCGACTATTTCGCCAGCGCGCCGACGCCGGCCGAGCGCAACGCGATCTATCGCCAGCGCGCCGAGGCGATCGTGCAGGAGCAGGGCATCCTGCCGACGTTGACGGCGCAGTTCGGACGCCAGTATTTCCGCCTGTTCAGCGCGAAAACCACCTTGATGTCGCAGTTGCCCGGTCCCGCCTGCGCCGGACACGCCGGCAGCTATCGCAATGCGCCCGCCGTGCTGGCGCAGGTGCTCGCGGCGGCCAGCGACACGCTGCATCTCGTCAGCCTGGTCGGTTTCGCCCTGGGTCTGGCGTTCTGGCGGCGCTGGCGCGACCCGCTGGTCGCGTGGAGCGCGTTGTTCTTCGTGTACCAGCTGGGCCTGTACCTGCTGTTGCACGTCAAGGCGCGATTCCTGCTGCCGATGATGCCGTTCCTCTGCGCGTTCGCCGGCAGCGCACTGGCCAGCCTGCAGCGGCCCGACGCGACCGCGGCCGTGCATCTGCAGGGCACGATGCGCTGGATGATCGCGGCGTCGCTCGCAGCGCTGCTGCTGCTGCTCGCCCTGGCCGGGCCCTGGTTCGACCAAAGCTGCGGATGACGACCGCGGAGGCCGCATGAATCGCGAACAGGAACGGGAACTGCGACTGGCCGAATCGCGCCATACCGAGGCCGAGCTGCGTCGCGTCATCGACATCCTGCTGGCCGAAGGCGACGCGGTGTTCGCGAGCCGCAGCTGGCGCCTCGGCCGTGCGCTCGTCCGCGTCGCCGAGTGGCTGCAGCAGCGCCTCGGCCGCACCCCCGCCGCCGCGCAGGACGCGGCGCACTGGCGGCGCATCGTCGCGGCGCACGACGACGGCCTCGCGCGGCGCCGCGCGCTGCTGGAACGCCTCTGCGTCGACGATGCTGCCGAGGAAGACCTGGATGCAGTGCTCGCGCAGGTCTGGCGCGAAGTCGGCGCGGAGCAGCGCAACGACCGCTCATGAGCGCGCCGCATACCAGCCTCGTGCTGCTGGCCTGGAATCGTTGGGACCTGACTGCGCGTGCGCTGGACAGCCTGCTTGCGACGGATCTCGACGGTTGTGAAGTCATCGTCGTCGACAACGGCTCCACCGATGCGACGCCGCAGGCGCTCGACGCGTATGCCGACCGCGTGCGGCGACTGCGGCTCGACGCCAACCTCGGCTTCGTGCGCGGCAATAACGCCGGCATCGCCGCGGCCGCGGCCACCGACGGCGTGGTGCTGCTCAACAACGACCTCGTCTTCACCCAGCGCGACTGGCTGCAGCGCCTGCGCGCCTGCGCGGAAGCACACGCGGAAACCGGCATCGTCGGCTGCCGCCTCGTCGACGCCCAGGCACACCTGCTGCATGCCGGCACGCGCGTACTGCCCGACGACGGCATCGGCGTACAGACCGCGTCGGGGCGCATCGAGCACGATGTCGGCCAGTACACCGATGCCGACCGCGTGGTCGAAGGCGTGGTATTCGCTGCGGTCTACCTCAAGCGCGCGCTCCTCGCCGCGATAGGCCCGCTGCACGAGGACTACGTCACCTATGCCGAGGACAGCGACTACTGCCTGCGCGCGCGCGCCGCGGGCTGGTACACGCGGCTGTGCGGTGGCGTGACCCTGCGCCACGACCAGCATGGCTCCACCGGCGAGGCCGGCACGGTGCGCGCGCAGTTGCTGGCGCAGGGCCGCGCGACGTTTGCGCGGCACTGGTCGGCAACGCTGCAGGCGCAGTACGACGTGTCGCTGTGCCTGGTCGGCGCGCTGGACTTTCCGGCCACGCTGGCAGCGTGGCAGCGGCCACTGGCACGTGCGCTCGATGCGGCCGGCGTGCGGTTGAGCTATCGCTCGCTGTATGCGCCGGTGCTGCCCGAAGCGATAGCCGAAAGCGGCGACAGCCAGGACCACCTGCTCAACGCCATCCGCCGCCGCGACGCGGGCGCGGATGCCGTGCTCTGCGCCGGCGACGCGGCGCTGTGGCCGCGCGTGACCGCACCGTGGCGTATCGGCTATGCGGATTTCGAACACCTGCCCGACGGCGCGCAGGCGGCCGCGATCCGCGCGATGGACGAGATCTGGACACCCACTATCTGGCACCGCGACCAATTGCGTGCGGCCGGCCTGGCCGATGCGCAGGTCATGCCCTGGGTCGTCGAGCCGGCCTACGCGCATCCGCAGCTGCGCGCGATGCGCAACCCGCACGACGAACGCGTCGTGCTGTGCTGCGCGCGCTGGGACGACATCGACGCGCCGTGGCTGCTGCTGCAGGCCTGGACGCAGCGCTTCCGGCGCGAGCAGCCGCTGCGCCTGCTGCTGTACATCGACGCACTCGGCGAGGATCTCGCCGCGGCGACGCGCGCGCTGCCGCTCGATCCGCACGGCGGCCGCTACAGCCTGCTGCCGCAGCCGCGCGTTGCCGAGGAGCAGCGCCAGGCGGTGTTTGCTGCGGCGGATGTCGTGATCTGTGCCAGTCGCAGCCGCAGCCGCTGCTGGCCGTTGCTGCAGGCGGTCGCCACGGCGCGGCCGCTCCTCGCGACCGCGCGCGGCGCGCGCACCGAACTGCTGCAGCGGCACGGCGGCGGGGCGGCGCCGGACGGCGACGACACCAACGTGGCGCAGCGCGTGCTCGATGCGCTCGTGCGGGTATTGGACGACCTGCCGGCGGCGCAGGCGCGCGCGCAGGCCGCGAGCACCGCACTGCGCGCCGAAGCGGAAGAACGCGCGGTGGCGCTGTCCATGCGCAAGCGCCTGCAGCAACCGCGGCGGAACCCACTGCGATCAGCGCCGCCAGACCGCAGCGAGCATGGGCTCGTCGTGCTCGGCATGCACCGTTCCGGCACCTCGTGCGTGGCGGGGTTGCTGCAACTGCTGGGCGCCCACGCGGGCGTGCCCGGCACGTTCCTGCGCAACCCTTCCGAAAACCCGCGCGGCTTCGTCGAGCGCAACGACCTGCACATGGCCTGCGTCGGTGCGCTGCGCCAGCGCGGCGGCGACTGGTCGGTACCGCTGGGCTGGGACGAATCCGCATTGCCGGCCGCGCGTGCGCAGCTGCGCCGCGACTGGGAGCCGATCGCGCTCGAGCTGGCCGCACAGGCGCCCTGGCTGATCAAGGAACCGCGCCTGTGCCTGCTGTACGGCGAGCTCGCCGATCGCGTCGCGCAGCCCGTATTCGTCCATGTCGTGCGCGCACCGACGGCCGTTGCCGCGTCGGTCCAGCGCCGCGACGGTCTCACCGCCGCGCATGCGCTGGCGCTGTGGGAACACTACAACCTCGCCGCCGCGGCGCTGGCTGCTGGCGGTTCGGCCATCGTCGTGGATTACCATGCCCTGTTGCAGCAGCCGCGATCACAGGCGCGCCGGCTGTGGCTAAAGCTGAAATCGTTCGGCGTGCGCGGCCTGCGCCTGCCCGACGACGAGGAAATCGGCGCCTGGATCGGTCCGTCGCTGGCGCGCGCGCTGCATGCGCGCGAGCCCGTGCCGAGTGCGGCGCAGCAGCAGCTCTGGCGCGCTCTGGAACGGCGTGCGGCGGACGAGGCGGTGGAGCTGCCGGCGCTGTCGGCCGGCAGCGAGGCGCTGTTGCATCAGGTCGGCAGCGAGCACCGCGCGCGCCTGCTCACGGAACACGAACAGCAACAGGACCAGCACCCCGAATGACGGATCCACAAGTCAGCTCGCCATTGCCGCGGCGCGTCGATTGGGACGGCGCCGAACTGCGCCTGGCGCTGCCGGCGCGCGGGGAGGTCGAGGTATGGCTCGACGCCACGCATTACGCGCGCCTGCGCGCCGACGACGCCGGCGACGCGCGGCTGGCCCTGCCGGTCCTGCCGAACGGGCAGGCGCGTGTGAACCTGCAACTGCGCGTCGCCGGCGAGTGCTCGGCCACGGTCACACTACAGCGCGACCGCGCGGGACTCGCGCGTGCCGGCGCCGTGCAGCCACTCCAGGCGCTGCGCGAACAGGACTATGTCGACGTCGCCGCCGTGGCGGAGTCGCTGCGGCACGAGATCGCCATCGTCGTGCCGGTCTACAACGTGCCGGAGGCCGTGGCCGTGTGTCTTGACAGCGTACTCGCGCAGACGTGCGGCGCCGCGCGGCTCATCGTGATCGACGATGCGAGTCCGGATCCGGCGATCGCGCCGCTGCTCGCGCGCTATCGCGACTGCCGCGGCGTCACGGTCCTGCGCAACGAGCGCAATCTCGGTTTCACCGCGACCGCGAACCTCGGCATCGACGCAGGCGGCCGCGCCGACGTGGTGCTGCTGAATGCGGACACCGAGGTCGCCGCGCACTGGCTGACCGGCTTGCGCCGCGCGGCCTGGGCCGCGGCGGACACGGCCAGCGCGACTGCGGTATCCGATAACGCCGGTGCGTTCTCGGTGCCGGAACTCGAGCGCGAAAATCCCTTTCCACACGGATGGACATTTGCACAAGCGGCGCTCGCCGTGCGCCAGCAGGCCGGCAGTGCCTATCCGCGGCTGCCGACCGGCAACGGCTTCTGCCTGTACCTCAAGCGCGCCGCGCTCGATGCGGTCGGCGTGCTCGACGCCCAGGCCTTCGCCCAGGGCTACGGTGAGGAAAATGACTGGTGCCAGCGCGCCGAAGTGGCCGGCTGGCGGCATGTGATCGCCGGCGACGTGCTCGTGCGCCACGCACGCAGCCAGAGTTTCGGCGAGGCGCGCCGCCGCACGCTCGGCGAAGCCGGCATGGCGGTGCTGCGCGAACGCTGGCCGAACTACGAGAACGACGTCGGCGCGAGCCTGTTCTCGCCGCGCCGACGCGTGCTCGACTGGCGCGTACGCCGGGCTTACGCAGGTGAGCCGCCGCTGCCGCGGCTGCTGTGCTGGGAAGGCGCTGCAGCGGATACGCAGGAAGCACAGGTATATCGCTGCGGTTGCGGCCGCGACGGCTTCTGGCTGCAATCGCCGGATGGCGACGCCGCGTTGTTCGAGCGTCTCGCCGATGCGACGGTCGCGGCCGGCTGTAGCGCGGCTGGATGGCAGGCCAGCTTCGCGCGCCTGCTGCAGTGTCACGCGATCGACCGCATCGTCGGTGCACTGCCGTCCGGGTTCGTGCGCATCGCCGCCGATCTCGCGATCGACACGACGACAGCGCCAGCGCCACGTCCGTTCGGAACCATCGCATGAGCCGGCACGTCCTCGTCACGGGCGCCGCCGGACAGGACGGCGCTTATCTGTGCCGCGACCTGCTCGCAACCGGCTGCGAGGTACACGCCGCACTGCGGCCGGATTGGCCGGACGAGGGATTGTGGCGGTTGCGCGAGCTGGGTCTGCTCGGGCAGCCGCACTTGCACCTGCTGCCGCTCGACGTGCGCGACGCGGCGGCCTGTGCCGCCGTGGTCGAGCGGCTGCAGCCGCAGCAGCTGTTCCATCTCGCTGCCGTCAGCAGCGTGGCACAGGCGCTGCACGACCCGCTCGAGGCCGTGGAGTGCAACGGCAACGGCACGCTGCACCTGCTCGAAGCGGTGCGTCGGCACGCGCGCGCCGCGCGCTTCGTGCTGGCATCCAGCGGCGAGATCTTCGCGCCGCGCGACGGCGTGGTCGAAGAAACCTGCACGCTGCAGGCGCGTCATCCCTACGCCCTGTCCAAGCTGCTCGCGCACGCGGCGCTGCGCTGCTACCGCGACAGCTACGGTGTGCAGGCCAGTGCGGCGATCCTGTTCAACCACGAATCGCCACTGCGCGGCAGCGCGTTTGTGACGCGCAAGATCGCCGCGGCCGCGGCTCGCCGGGCCGCTGGCGAAGGCGTCGTTCTTCGGCTCGGCAATCTCGATGCGCAGCGCGATTTCGGCTATGCGCCGGACTACGTCGCCGGCCTGCGCGCGCTGGCCGCGGCGCCGCCGGACGATTTCGTGCTTGCGAGCGGCGTCTGCACCTCGATCCGCGATTTCGCCACACTGGCCTATGCATCCGCGGGTATTTCGCTGGACTGGCGCGGCGAGGGCGCCGACGAGCATGCCGTCGACGCGCGCGACGGACAGCGCTGCATCGCCGTGGATGCGGCGCTGCTGCGCCGGTCGGACGCGCCGCTGCTGCGCGGCGATGCGACGCGGGCGCGGCGCGAACTCGGCTTTTCCCACCGCATGGACGTGGCCGGGCTGGCCCGCGTGCTGGTCGACGCGGAGCGCGGGCGCCTGCAGCGGGAACCGCGCGCATGAGCGCTGCGCCGCTGCGCCTGATCCTCAACGTCGACGCGATCAGCGCGCCGCTGACCGGCATCGGCGTCTACACGCGCGAGCTGGCGCTGGGGCTGGAGCAGCTGGGGCTGGAGCAGTCGCCGCAACTGGCCGAACTCAAGCTGTTCTCGGCCTACCGCTGGGTCGCCAACAGCGAGCAGGCGTTCCAGGTCAACCGCACGATCCAGAGCGTGCGGCGCGTGCTGCCGTTCAAGCGTGCCGCGCTGGAAGGCTATACCGCACTGCGCGCGGCCCTGTTCCGGCGCAGTGCGCGCAGCCTGCGCGATCATGTGCTGCACGCACCCAATTTCGTGCTGATGCCGTTCGACGGTCCCTGCGTCGCGACGGTGCACGATATATCGTATTTGCGTTATCCACAGTTCCACCCAATCGAGCGTGTGCGTTTCCTCGAGCGCCATCTGCCGCCGACGCTGGCGCGCGCCGATGCGCTGATCACGGATTCGGCCTATGTGCGGGACGAACTGGTCAGTGTGCTCGGCGTCGATCCGGCCAAGCTCCACGTGGTGCCGCTGGGCGTGAACGCCGCGTTCCGGCCGCGCACGCAGGCCGAGGCGGCGGACGTGCTCGCGGCGCACGGACTGGGCTGGCGCGGCTATCTGCTGGTGGTCGCTACACAGGAGCCGCGCAAGAACCTGGAGCGTCTGGTGCTGGCCTACGCCATGCAGCCGGCGGCGCTGCGCGCGCGCCTGCCGCTGGTCGTGGTCGGCGCCCGCGGCTGGCTGGACGCCGGACTCGCGCGCGCGATCGAGCCGCTGGAGCGCCGTGGCGAAGTGCGCCGCCTCGGCTTCGTCGCTGACGCACAGCTACCGATCCTCTACGCGGCCGCGGCCGGGTTCGCGTTCCCGTCCTTATACGAAGGTTTCGGCTTGCCGCTGCTCGAGGCGATGGCCAGCGGCGTGCCGGTGCTGACCTCGAGCGCAGCCTCGATGCCCGAGGTCGTCGGCGACGCGGCGCTGTGCGTCGATCCGTTCGACGTCGACGCCATCGGCGCCGGTCTGCAGCGTCTGGCCGAAGACTCGGCCTGGCGCGAACAGGCGGCGACGGCCGGTCTGGCGCAGGCCGCAGGCTACAGCTGGCGGCGCACGGTCGAGGCGACGCTCGCGGTCTATGCCGCGGCGCGTGTCCGCGCGGGTACCGCGGGCACGACGCTCGCGCATCAGCGCGTCGCATCCGCGCCGTCGCGCGCGGCGGTGGTGCTCGTGAACTACAACACGGCCGATCGCAGCCTGCGCTGCGTCGCCTCGCTGCAGGGACTGGCCGCGCGCATTCGTCTGGTCGTCGTCGACAGCGGATCGAATCCGGCCGACCTGGCCGCGCTGCGGCTGGGACTCGCGCAGGACTGGCCGTCGGCGGAGCTCATCGCGAGCCCGCTGAACATCGGTTTCGCCGCCGGCTGCAACCGGGCGATCACGCGGGTGCTTCCGGACGCGCAGATAACCCATGTGCTGCTGCTCAACAACGATGCGGTCGCGACGACGCGCCTCGGAGGCTGGATTGCCGATCACCTCGACGGGCATTGCGACGCGGATCTCGCCGGCGGCCGCGTGCTCAAGCTGGCCGATGGCAGCGACGAGATCGATTCGCTAGGCATCGCGTTCTACCGCAGCCTGCTCGCCTCGAACCGGCTCGACCCGCAGGATCCCTATTTCGGCCCCACCGGCGGCTGCGCGCTGTACGCGCGCCGCGTGCTCGAAGCGTTGCAGGCCGCGCACGGCTACGTGTTCGACGAGGATTTCTTCTGCTACGCCGAAGACACCGATGTGGCCGCGCGCGCCCTGCTGCTCGGCTTCACGCCGGCCTATACCGACGATGTGCTCGCGCGGCATGAGGGACAGGCCTCCAGCGGCGGCGGCTTCAACGATTTCGTGCTGTACCACGGCATCCGCAATTCGCTGTGGATGCTGCTCAAGTGCGTGCCGCTCAGTGTGATCCTGTGCCACCTGCCGTCGCTGGTGGCGATCCACGCCGGCATCGTGTTGCGCCACGGCCTGCGCGGCAAGGGCCGCGTGGTGTTCCGGCTGTATCGCGATGCGCTGCGCGGCACGCTGCGCATGCTGCGCAAGCGCCACCGCATCCAGGCCGGGCGCCGCATCACGGCGGCGGTATTCGCACGCCACGTGAGCGGACGCTTCTACGACCGTGGCTACGTTCGCAATGCGCTGCGCGACCTGTGGGCGGCGCTGCGCGGCAGGCCGCGCAGCTGAAACGGCGTCCGCTGCGACGCCGACACGGGGTGACTGCTGCGTCCTTATTTCGTCGCGAGTTTCTTCGACGCGGCCGCGTCCGGGACTTCCGGCGCGGCATCGAAACCGGTGCTCAGCAGCACATCGCCCTGGCGAATGACATTCGGGCTGCTGCGCAACACGATGTTCGACGCGGGCGCGGCGGCAACCGGCAGCACGACCGGCTTGGGTTCGGCCAGTTCAAGACGCGCGATCGCATCAAAGGGATTCGACGGGTCAGCCACATAGCCGCGCACTTCGACCGCTGCGTCGCGTATACCTGCCGGCGGTTCGGGCAGCGTGAAGCGCGCACCGAGCACGGTGAAGCGGGTCGAATGGAGCACCTTGCCGTCCTTGCCGAGCCAGCTGACGTCGGCCATGCCGCGGAAACTGTCGCGGTCGACCCGCGCCTCGATCGCGTCGGGACCGAACGGGCGCGGCTTGCGCGCGAGTCGGAATCCGCTCGCGGGCCGTTCCAGCACCACGGCCGGATCGCCGAGGAGGTTATAGGTCTCGACGAGCGTGTGGTCCTGTATGTCCTTCTTGCCGGCAACGATGGACTCGCCGATCGTGCGTCCGGGCTTGGTCAATTCGCTGACGATGGCCTTGCTGTACGACGCCGACGGCGAATTGCGCCAGGATGCCGCGAACACGGCGATCGCACCCTTGCCCGGCTCGCGCAGGAAGCGCTCGCCGATGGAATCCTCGGTCGGGTTGTCGAACGGCGCGGAGTAGCAGGTCATCGACAGCACCATGGGCAGGCGTCCGCCGTTGGTCAGGCCGGAAACGTCGTCGAGCGTGAACAGGTCATGGTTCTTGCGCAGGTCCGGCGGACCGGTGCGCCAGATATAGCGGCCGCCGTGGCCGATGAAGTGCACCAGCAGGCGGCCTTCGTTGAGGCCGTCCTTGATCGAGGACTGATGCGCGATGTTGTCCTTCTCGTCCGAGCTCGCGTAGACCTTGTCGCTGAGGAAGCCGTCCTTGTCGAGCGAGTCGGCGATCTGGTTCGAAGTCGTCTTGAAATAGTCGCTTTCGTCGGTGATGAACATCACGTCGCGACGCCAGGCGCCGAGCTGCGGCGTGCTGAGGTAGCCGATGGTCTTGTCGACGATGGCCTTGACCTCGCTGGGCTCTACCACCGGCAGGCGTCCGATCGCGATGACCGGATGGAGTCCATCGTCGCCGACGCTGACGAAATGGTTGTCGCTGGCCGACTGGCCGTCATAGGACATGAACTGCCAGGTCGGGATCAGCGCACGGTGTTTGAGGTCTTCGGGCGTGTCGGCGTACGGCGTGCTGCCGATGTCGCCGAACTGGCCCGGGGACAGCAGCTCCATGTCGGCCCATTTGGCCAGGTTGCGTCGGTCGATGCGCTTGTGGCGGATGTCGAAGCTCGCGTCGCCGACGAGCAGGGCGAAGCGCGGGCGCGGCTGCGGCCATTCGCTGTAGGCCTGCTGCATGAGATTGCGGATGGCCTGCGGATGCGTGATGCCGTCGTTGAACTGGTCGTAGACCTCGTCGACGTCGAGCACCGCAACCTTGAGACCGCGCCGGCGATGGAACTCGGCCAGCGGCTGGATCGCGTCGATCAGGCGCGCGTGACTGATGATGATGTAGTCGACCGGCTCGGCCGGCTTGCGCCAGTCGGTCGTGGTCATGGCGCGCACCTTCTGCGGTGCGGCAAAGCGATCGTCGACGACGGGATACAGCACTGCCTTGGCGTCGATGCGGCCGAGGCGGCCGGCCTGTGCGGTCCAGCGGCGGCCGTCGTCGCTGAAGACGGCGAGCTGGGCGCCCGTGTGCGTGAGGTTCACGTCCCCGCCGCCGGCGACGCGCAGGGCCTCGGTCGAGCGCGTCAGGTCGCCTTGCGCCGGGTATTCGATCTCGACGGAATTGAACATCACCACGTCGATGAGGAAGTTCGGATCACCGGGCTTGGCCAGGCGCTTGGGCACGCTCAGCGTGAGGCGATTGCCCTTCTCGCGCACGGCGGCGACTGGCACGCTGAACTCGTGCACGACTTCGTCGCGACCGTTCCAGCTCAGCTCGGCCACCTGCTTCCCGTCGAGTTGCACCTGCACCTGGTGGTCCGGCGGCTTGCCGGTCGTGCCGACGGGGATGGTGACTGTCGACATGCCGCGGAACTTCATCGTCAGCGTGACCTGGCCGCTGCGTGCGGCGAGGTCGGGCAGGTCCAGATCGACTGCGAACGGTTCCGGGTCGACGTGCGTCAGCTTGGCCCAATGCCAGAAATCCGCTTCCTCCCACTGCTTCACGTAGTTCTGGTTGAGCCGGATCATGAGATTTTCCTGCTCCAGGTGCAGGCGCCGGTTCAACGCGGCCGGCGCGTTGCCGGCCGTTGCCGGTACGTCCGCGATGCGCGCGTGCGCGCCGCGGTCACTGGATAGGACGTAGACGTTGACTGTGCTGTAGGTGTCGAACCAGGCGATCGGTCCATGCAGCGATTTGCCCAGCCACTCGATGCGTTCGCCCGGCTGCAGCGTGGTGCCGCTTCCGCTGAAGCGGATCGGGACTTCTTTGCCGCGCTGGGTAAGCCGCAGCGAGTCGCGCGGACAGTCGGCCAGGCCCGGCGCGACGGCGGCGATGCTCGCCTGATCCAGCGCGTACATGCCGGTATGTTCGATTTCAATATGGATGCTGCCGGAACAGGCCAGGGCAGCGGAGCAGGGAAGAGCGGTGGTCAGAGCCAGGCAAACAATGCGACGGATAGGCGAAAGCATGAGCAACCAGAACCCTGCGAGTCGTCTTTGCGACCGAATCTGACAGGCTACTGGCTGGTCAAGATCTATGCAAATCGAGATGGCTGCTGCCGCGGCGAAACGGGCGTCTGCCGCGACCAATGGCGGATCCGCCAGGCGTGAGCAGGTGCGATCCGGAATGGATCGCACGTGAGTCGACCGCGTCGGCGATGGATTCCCGGAGAACGTGAGCAAGCTCTGCTTGCACCGTTCGACTGGCAAAGGAGCTTTCGCTCCTTCCTCAACAACCGCTCAGGGCGTTGCGGTCTGGAAGCCGTCCCTGAAGATCAGGTCGGTCTGGTCGATGTACAGCGTGGCGGCGTTGACCGATCCGGTGCCCGCATCGCCGGCGTCCCAGAAGGTCAGCGTCCAGGTGCCGTTGGCGAGTTCCGGGGGCAGGCTGCGGAAATCGGGGTTCAGCAATACCGCGCCACCGCCAGGATCGGCGCCGCCGGGTGAGCTGACGCGATAGGAGCCTTCGGGAATGGTCGGGAAAGCGCTGCCCCACCAGTCTCGGTCGGCGGTGTCTTCGAACGTGTACAGACCATTGAGAGCGCCGTTATGGCCGCAGCCATTGGGCACGTTGGAGCCGGTGTGGCTGAAGATGATCTTGGACGGGCTGCCGCCGGGAGCGGCGAGCTTGACGACGAGGTCGCCGCGCCAGGAGTGGACGAGGTTCATGCTGACGCTGATCCCGACGGTCGGGAAGACCAGGCCATTGACGTCGAAGCTGACGACGCGCGGCGGGCCCAGATTGTTGACGCCGCAGCTCGGGGAACCGCTGGGCGCGTCGCTGATGGCACCGGTGTTCGTGCCTGGAAACGATTCGATCGCGAAGACGGGCGACGAGGCGACGAGGCCAAGGCCGAGCAAGGCCAGAATTGCGGTACTGCGCATGCCTTCCACTCCAGAATCGACAGAGAAAACCGCGGCAGTGTAGCCGAAACCTTCGCGGGCGACGGCAGCGGCGGATCGGGCGTTCAGATTGCAGCCGTGCCGGGCGTGGGTCGGAACAGGCGCTGCAGCAAGTCGGCCACGGCCGGCATCTCCGTCTCGACTAGCTGTGCATTCGAATACCAGGCTTCGACCAGACACGCGAAGAATTCGTCCGGGCTTTCCGCGGCGTAGGGGTCGATGGCGGTTTCCTTGCCCGCGTCCACGGCATCGCAGTGGCCGTCGTACGCGCGCTGGAAGGTGCGTTTCCATTCGCTGCGCGGCAGTCCGGGCGGTAACGGCGGCACGCCGTCGCTGCCGCCGCCCCGCATGTCCAGCTTGTGCGCGATCTCGTGGATGATCACATTGAAGCCGGCGTGCGGGTCGGCCAGATCCTGCTCGATGTCTGCCCAGGACAACACCAGCGGCCCGTGTTCCCAGGCTTCGCCGATGAGGCTGTCATCGCCTTCGGTGATGACGCCGGTATCCTCGTCGTGGTGTTCGCGGCGTACGCGAAACTCGCCCGGATAGACCAGCACCTGACGCCAGCCGCGCAGGCAGTCGTAGCCCAGCGCAAGCGCCGGCAGGCAGGCTTGCGCCGCGATCAGCAGGCGGCGCGATTCATCCAGTTCGGCACCTGCCAGTGCCGAAAACTGCTTGTCGGCCAGGAACAGGGCGGCCAGCTCGCGCAGGCGCTGCCGCTCGTCGCCGGCCAGCGGCCGCAGCAGCGCGCAAGCGGCCAGGGTAGCTTCCCAGCTCAGATCGTCGATCGGATGAGGGCGAGGTCGGAGTCGCTCGCCGAGACGGCGCAACAGGCTGAACATGCGCCGATCATGCCGCGCCGGCCGGGCGCGGCGAAAGCGGTTACTTGATGGAACCCGGCAGCACCGACTGCCAGCGCAGTCCGCCGCCGCGGGGCTTCTGCGGTACCGCGGCCTCGGCCGACGGCAGGCTAACGGCGCTGGCCGGCGCACTGGAGGCCGATTCGGCCGGTGTCCCGATCGTGGCGACATCGTCGCTGACCGAACCACGCGCATCCATCGGAACGCTGACCGGAGCGCGCTGGCCATCGTGGTAGATCACGCGTGCGCTGGACGTCGGCGGGATATCACAGTCCTGACGCGACTGGGCCAGGGCCACGCCGCCCGGTGCGGCGCCGCCGCCGAGCATGAAATCGTCCGCATGGCAGGCGCCGGCGAGCACCGCCAGGGCGAGCAGCAGGATAAGGGTTCGCGAAATGGTGAGCATCGGTGGCTCCGGTAAGGCGGAACGCTGGCACGGGCTCGCGGGCGGGACGGCATGCTCGCACGATTGCACGGGTGTAGCCAGCGGGGACGCGTCGCTACAGCAGAGTTCGTGCCAACCTGTCGTGGGCCTCCACGGCCTTGCGCAACAAGGGCTTAAAGTCATGGCTATTGTCCGGACTGTCCGCTGCGGTGACAGCGGACAGGCGACGGACAGTTTGATGGATGCGCCAGGGCGTGGTCTGGTTGCGTGCCGCGTCGTCGGTGATCACGTCGACCCGGTTCCGGGCCACGCTGCGCTGCAGCGCGCTTCCGCACCGGCCGGCTGGCTAGACTCGGCCATGAACAGCACTTCCGTCGAACTCCCGTTGATACCGCGCGGCTGGCGCCCGGGCGGCGTCGCCCTCAAGCGCGGCCTGCTCGCCGGCATCCGCCGCGTCCTGTCGCGCCGCGATGCGATCAACCGCATC
>NZ_JAVTWC010000106.1:0-35246 GCF_032229445.1 Tahibacter sp. | reverse complement strand
TAACGACACCAACGCACTCGCGTTCTTGATCTCCGGAATAGCGGGGCAGCTTCACACCATTTGGAGCAGGCGTCGCCTGGTCGGATTTCTCTGGTTGGTGGATGGCACCATTTGGAGCAGATGGCACCATTTGGAGCACTGGTTGGTGGATGGCACCATTTGGAGCATTTGGTGTTTGGTGCTGATTGGTGGATGGCACCATTTGGTGCCATTTGGAGCACGTCATTGCCCGGTTGAAGTTCGGCAGGAAGGATGACGCTTGGCGGATCGGCACAAACGGCAGACGGGGATTCTGTGCAATGGGTCGAACTCTCAAGACTGGGGTGATGGCCCGGCGTCATGCAGCCGCCTTCGGTTGATGCGTCGAGCTACGAGCCTCATATCCACTGCTTCGCCTATCCTCGGCCCCGCTCCCGCGAGCATCAGCCCATGCCCCTGGCCCACTTCCACCCCGCCGTAGCCCGCTGGTTCGAACGAACCTTCCCCCGCCCCACGCCCGCGCAGCGCGCCGCGTGGCCGGCGATCCGCGCCGGCAGAAATACCTTGGTCGCCGCGCCGACTGGTTCCGGCAAGACACTCACAGCCTTCCTCGCCGCCCTGGACGAGCTGGTCCGACGCGGCCTCGAACAAGGCGGTCTTCCCGATGAGACCGCCGTCGTCTATATCTCGCCGCTCAAGGCGCTATCCAACGACATCCGCCTGAACCTCGAGGCGCCGCTCGCCGGCATTCGCGAGGAGTTGGCCGCGCTGTGCTTGCCCGACGTCGAGATCCGCACGGCTGTGCGCACGGGCGATACGCCTGCGGCGGAGCGGCAGAAGGCGTTCCGGAAGCCGCCGCATATCGTCGTGACGACCCCGGAATCGCTATATGTGCTGCTGGGTTCGGCGTCGGGTCGCAGTTTGCTGTCGACTGTGCGCACGGTCATCGTCGATGAGATCCACGCGGTCGCGGCGAGCAAGCGCGGCAGTCATCTGGCGTTGTCGCTCGAGCGTCTGCAGGCGCTGTGCGCACAACCGCTCGTGAGGGTCGGGCTGTCGGCGACGCAGAAGCCGATCGGGGCGGTCGCGCAGTTTCTCGTCGGTGCCGGCGATGGCGTTACGCTGCCGGATTGCGAGATCGTCGACATCGGCTACGGCAAGCAGCGCGATCTCGCGCTGGAATTGCCGCCGACACCACTAGGCGCGGTGATGTCGAACGACCAGTGGGAACAGGTCTACGACCGCGTCGCCGACCTCGTGCGCGAGCATTCGACCACGCTGGTGTTCGTCAATACGCGGCGCATGGCGGAACGCGCCGCGCGGCATCTCGGCGAACGGCTCGGCAAAGAGGTGGTCGCTGCGCATCACGGCAGTCTTTCGCGCGAACTGCGCCTCGACGCGGAACAGCGGCTCAAGCGCGGCGAGCTGCGCGTGCTCGTGGCAACGGCTTCGCTGGAACTGGGCCTGGACATCGGTGATGTGAACCTCGTCTGCCAACTCGGCACGCCGCGCTCGATTGCCGCGTTCCTGCAGCGTGCGGGACGCTCGGGCCATGCGGTCGGCGGCGTGCCGAAGGCGCGGCTGTTTCCACAGTCGCGCGATGAACTCGTCGAATGCGCCGCTTTGCTGGATTGCGTGCGGCGTGGCGAACTCGATGCGCTGCGCATCCCGGTCGCGCCGCTCGATGTGCTGGCCCAGCAGATCGTGGCCGAGACCGCGAGCCGCGAGTGGGACGAGGACGAACTGTACGCGCTGGTGCGGCGCGCTTCGCCGTATGCGGCGCTGAGCCGCGCCGATTATGCCGCCGTCGTACGCATGCTCGCTGACGGCTTCACCACGCGCCGTGGCGCGCGCGCCGGCTATGTGCATCGCGACGCCGTGCACAAGCGCCTGCGCGAACGCAAGGGCGCGCGCATGACCGCGCTGATGTCCGGCGGCACGATTCCCGATACCGGCGACTATGCGGTGATCCTGGAGCCCGAGGCCCACACTGTCGGCACGGTGAACGAGGACTTCGCGATCGAGAGCCTTTCCGGGGACGTGTTCCAGCTCGGCAATACCAGTTATCGCATCCTGCGCGTCGAACCCGGCCGCGTGCGCGTCGAGGACGCCAAGGGCGTTCCGCCGAACATTCCGTTCTGGCTCGGCGAAGCGCCTGGTCGCAGCGACGAGCTGTCGTTCGGTGTATCGCGCCTGCGAGAAACGGTCGCTGCGGCGATCGACGATGGCGGTGCGACCGCCGCCATGCACTGGCTCACGCAGGAACCCGGCCTGGACGAAGAAGCGGCGCGGCAGATCACCGACTATCTCGGCAAGGCAATTACGGTACTCGGTACGTTGCCGACGCAGTCGCGCATCGTGCTCGAACGGTTCTTCGACGAATCCGGCGGCACGCAGCTGATCGTCCATTCGCCGTTCGGCAGCCGGGTGAATCGCGCCTGGGGCCTGGCCCTGCGCAAGCGCTTCTGCCGCCAGTTCAATTTCGAACTGCAGGCGGCGGCGACCGAAGACGCCATCATCCTGTCGCTGTCG
Source organism: Tahibacter sp. (assembly GCF_032229445.1). NCBI lineage: Bacteria > Pseudomonadati > Pseudomonadota > Gammaproteobacteria > Lysobacterales > Rhodanobacteraceae > Tahibacter > Tahibacter sp. The sequence continues at coordinate 32,735 of NZ_JAVTWC010000106.1, read as the reverse complement.
ACCACCCATAGCTTCCCGCTGCTCGATGTTTCGCGCTACCTGCACTCGGCCACGGCACTCGATGTACTGGTGCAGGCGCTGCTCGATGCGCCGCTGTTCGGCGCGCGCTGGCGCTGGAACGCGACAACGGCGCTCGCGCTGCCGCGCTTCGTCGGTGGACGCAAGGTCGCGCCGCAGCTGCAGCGCATGAAGTCCGAAGACCTGTTGGCCACCGTGTTTCCCGACCAGGTCGCGTGTCAGGAAAATCTCGTCGGCGAGCGCGAGATTCCCGATCATCCGCTGGTCGCGCAGACCTTGCACGACTGCCTGCACGAGGCCATGGATGCCGACGGTTGGCTGCAGCTGCTGCGACGGCTGGAAAGCGGCGAGATCGCGGTGGTCGCGCGCGACCTGCCGGCGCCGTCGCCGCTCGCGGCCGAAATCATCAACGCGCGACCGTACGCGTTCCTCGACGACGCACCGCTCGAGGAACGGCGCACGCAGGCGGTGCAGAACCGCCTGTATCGCGAAGCCGAGTCGGCCGACGAACTCGGCCGGCTCGACGCGGCCGCGATCGACGCGGTGCGCGAGGAAGCCTGGCCGCAGCCGCGCAACGCCGATGAAATGCATGAGTCGCTGACCGGCATCGGCGTCGTCACCGACGGTGAGGTGGACGTCAACCCAGGCTGGCGCGACTGGCTGCAGGCACTGGCCACCGACGGCCGCGCGACCCGCATTGTCCCCGATGCGCTTTCGTCCACACGAATACTTTGGGTCGCGACGGAACAGGTGCCGTTGCTGCGTACGTTGTTTCCCGCGGCGGCCTGCATGCCCGAGGTCGACGTGCCGGAGGAATACGCGCAGGCCGAGTGGTCGCGCGAAACGGCCCTGCGCGAGCTGCTGCGCGCGCGCCTGGGGAGCCTGGGACCGACCCAGGTGACGGTGTTGGCACAATCGCTCGCACTGGCGACAGCGGAAATCGACATCGCATTGCTGGCACTGCAGGGCGAAGGCTACGTCATGCAAGGCCGCTTCACGCCGGACGCCGCTGCGGTCGAGTGGTGCGAGCGACATCTGCTCGCGCGCATCCACCGCTATACGCTCAAGCAGTTGCGCCGCGAGATCGAACCGGTTTCGCCGCGGGACTTCCAGCGATTCCTGTTCGACTGGCAGCACCTCAGCGACGGCGAACGCGCGCGCGGACCGGAAGCGCTCGCGGGGGTGCTCGGACAGCTCGAAGGCTTCGAGGCGCCGGCGGTCGCGTGGGAGGCGGACCTGCTGCCTGCACGCGTACGCGACTATTCGATCACCTGGCTGGATGAATTGTGCACGGCAGGTCGCACCTTGTGGACGCGGCTGCGGCCGAACGCCGGCGACGGGGCAGGGCGCGGCAATGCCTCGCTGCGTAGCACGCCGATCCTGCTGCTGCCGCGGCGGACTGCGCCGATGTGGACACGCCTTGCATCGCGCACCGACGAGGTCACGGATCCGGATTCGCGCGCGCAGAAGGTCGTGGACTATCTCGACGAACACGGTGCGTCGTTCTTCGACGAGATCGCCGATGGCACGCGTCTGCTGCGTACCGAACTCGAAGATGCGCTCGCCGCGCTCGTCGTGCGTGGCCGCGCGCAGTGCGACAGTTTCGGCGGATTGCGTGCGCTGCTCGTGCCTGCGTCGAAGCGCGACGGCGCGAGCTCGCGCCAGCGCCGTCGCAAGCCCGCGCTGTTCGGCATTCGCGATGCGGGGCGCTGGGCGCTGATCCGCGTGCCGACACAGCCGGCGCAAGCCGAGGAACTCGAACACGCCGCGCGCGTGCTGCTGCGCCGCTACGGGGTGATCTGCTGGCGCCTGCTCGAGCGCGAGGCCGCGTGGCTGCCGCCCTGGCGCGATCTGGTACGCATCTACCAGCGCCTCGAGGCGCGTGGAGAAATCCGCGGCGGGCGCTTCATCACCGGCATGCCGGGCGAGCAGTTCGCGCTGCCCGAGGCCGTCGCGACGATGCGCCGCGTGCGCCGCGAGGCGACGAGCGGCCAATGGATCGTCGTAGCCGCGACCGATCCGGCCAACCTGCTCGGCAGCGTGCTTCCCGGCGACAAGGTCGCGCGCGTACCCGGCCATCGCGTGCTGTACCGCGACGGTTTGCCGATCGCGGTGCTGGCAGCGGGGGAGGTGGCTTTTCTCGAAACGCTGGCGACGGAAGATCAGCAGAAAGCGATGCGCGTGCTACGCGGGCTCGAACCGGCTTTTGCTGGCATGCCGGGTCTGAGTCCGCTGCATTGACCGGCTTCGGGCGATGTATCGCCCGAAGCCGCACGTGTTTCAACCGATGGCACATTGCGCCGCGTCTCCGGCGCGGCGTGCGCGCGTGCTTCAGCCGTTGACCGCGCTTTCCTCGCGGTCAGGCGCGAGCTCGACGAGCTTGCGACGGATTTTCGCGGCGAAGCGGTCGTAGTGGCCGCCAAGCATCGTGCGCAGTTCGCCGTCGGCGACATAGCCGATGGATTGCCGGTATGCGCGCTTGATGGCCTGTCCGCGACGGATGTTCGCCTCGATGCCGGCCAGGTCGGTCGCCGGCAGCGCGCGCGCGTGCGGATGTGCCTGCATGTAGGTCGCGACACGCTGGCGATGCCGCGCCACGAGCGCTGCGACGGCGGTACTGCGCGGCAACCGTTCGATGTCGATCGCATCGCCATAACCGAATGGTGAGAGGTTCTCATACTGCGTCATGAGGAAACCGCCGTCGTCGAACAGCGTGGTGCATTCGGTCATCGCGTGGGTCTTCCACTTTCCCGTCACTGCCAGCAGCAGGAAAGCCACGAATCCGGGCCACTTCGGTTTCAGCGCAAACGTATCGACCGTGGTTGCGCCGCTGTCGTCGGCGTAGAAACCCAGCAGGGTGCGCTGCCCGAGCGTGCGCGTCATGCCCACAGCCTCGGCGTCGGCGAGGTGCCGGAATCCTGTCGCTGCGAGCGCCTTGCGCTGTCGCGCCGCGTAGTTGCGCTGGAAGGCCGGAAACGTCGCGCTGTCGACGGCGACGAGTCCGGGGGCGTCCTCGTAGGCGACGTTGAGGATCTGCTCGGCGATATTCGCGGCCATCAGATCGTCGGGCGATTCCGGCACGCGCGCGGCCACTGCCTCGCTGACCGTCTTGCCCTTGCGCACGGCGCGGGCCGCGCCGAGCAGCGCGGTCGCCGCGGTGTCGTCATCCTGGTTGCGGTCGCCTGCCGCGACCAGGCTTTCCAGCAGCGAGGCCATCTGATCGCGTTCGCCGGCGCCATTGTTTTCGGAGCGCGCGCGCGCGTCCAGCACATAGGGGCGTTGGGGGGCGTCGGCCGGCAGCCGTTCCAGCGCCAGGTCGTACTGCGTGAGTGCCTCGTCGAAGCGCCCGAGGTTGTGCAGCACTTTCGCTGCCTTGAGGTGATAGCGATGCGTACCGTCGAGCTGTGCGCATTGCGTGAACTCGCGCAGTGCCGCCTCCAGTTCGGTGCGCAGGTACTTCATGCCGCTGAAGGTCGTGACGCATACGTCGTCCGGTGCATCGTCCGGCACCTGCATGGCGCGAAGCTCGTGGATCTCCGCGCGCGCGGCACGGAACTCCATGCGGTCGGGCTCCAGCGCGATCGCGCGTTCGAGCCAGGCATCGGCCTGCGGATCGGACGCCGTCCAGTCGCCGTCCGCTGACTGCCGCAGCAATTGCGACAGCGCGAAACAGGCATCGGCCAGCGACGGATCGAGCGTGAGCGCGCGCTGCAGCTGGGCGATGTGCCGACGACGCTGTTCGGCATTCCGGCGTTCGAGTTCGGCCGTCTGCGCTGGCGTCGGATCTTCGTCCTGCTCGTCCTCGTGGTCCTCGTCAGGCGCGTCGCGGCTCCACTCCAGCGCCACCTGCCTGACCAGAGCCGGCGCGTGATCGGGCTGCAGCGACAGCACGGTGTCGACGCTCAGCAATGCGTCCCGATACCGTTCGAGCTTTTCGAGGCAGTTCGCGCGATACCACAGTAGCGACGCGACCTGCGGATGCGCGGCGATCACCGCATCGATGTGAGCCAGCGCGCGAGCGTAGTCCCGCTCGCGCCAGGCCGACTTGAACGCTTCAAATTGCGGATGCTGTGGCATAACCCCTGATTCCCTGACCGTGTCGATGATGTGCGCCGCGACGGGCTGATGCCTGATGCATCCGCACCGCGGCGGCACGTTGCCGGCCCGCGCCGGCATCGGTCAGAGCCTACCGTTTCGCCCGTGGACGTTGAAGGAGTCGAGTCCGGCGCCGGCGCCGGAGCGGGGGAGGTCTTGCCCCGTGGCGCGATCACCGCTACTGCCACGGGTGTTCTTTGCACTTTGTCCACATGGCGCTCATAGTCCGCACCGGCAGCTCTGGGGCGCTGTCAGGACACCGGAGTGCCTCGTCGGCCGCTCGCCGCAACGGCCGAATGTGGCGTGGATGTCGCCCCGTCCTTTCCGCGGCTCACCCCTTCATTGCCAGGAGCGTTTCATGAAGACGATGTCCTTGGTCTGGCTTGTCATCGCAACTTCCCTAGTCGGCTGTGCGGGCAATCCGGTTGCGGGCGACCCCGCATCCGGCGCGCGCCGCGAGTCCTGCAAGCCCACGTCGGAACGGGAGATCGCGGCGCTGTTCGATCGTTGGAACGCGTCATTGCAGACGGGCGACCCGCGTCGCGTGGCCGACAATTACGCTGAGCCCTCGATTTTGCTGCCCACGCAATCCTATGCGGTGCGCGTGACGCGGGCGGAGAAGGAAGCCTATTTCACCGACTTCCTGCGCAAAAGACCTTTCGGAACCATCGGCGACCCGCGCCAGATCGAAATCGGCTGCAATCGCGCCGTCGACTCGGGGCTCTACAGCTTCCGGTTTTCCCCCACCGACGAAGTGATCCTGGCCCGGTATACCTACGCCTACCGCTGGACCGGCAAGGAATGGCTGATCACGAGCCACCATTCCTCGGTTGTGCCGTAGGGCAATCAGCGAGGCCCGGCTCTGCCGGCGAGGCGTTAGGGATCCTCTGAACAAGTCGATATTTGCATTTGATTCTGGAGCCCCCTTGAGTCAAGGGCGGTGAAGAGTGATCGCTCAGAACCGAAGGTTCTGATCACTCTGAACGCCCAACGGGCCGGACCGGCCAAATGCCTGCGTAGCAGGCGTTTGGCGGGGTTGTGGAGATCTGGTGCTGAGTACAAGAGCGATAGTTCCAGGACTTGTTCAGAGCTTCCTTAGATCAGACCGTTGCCGCCGGCGGTGCTGCTGCGCGCGCCGGCGGTGACGGTTTCCCGTCATTTCAGTTTCCTATTCCCGTTTCTCATTCCAGTTTTTTGGCGGCATCGACGATATCCACGCCCTGCATCTGTCCGAGCAGGCTGTCGAACCACGGTTTGTGCGAGCTGCCGACGATGGCGAGTACGTTGGCCCCGGGCTTTTCGCCGAACGCGACGCGGACATTGGCGACCATGCGCAGGTTGCGCGCTTCCCAGCCGGCGACGTAGTAGCGGCCGTAGTGCTGCGGCGAGGGATCTCTCAACGCCAGGCCGAAGTCGTTCTCGATCGCGGTGCGCAGCACATCGGGTTGGTTGGCGAAGCGATACAGCGCGAGCAGGTCGTTGCCGTTGAACAGCTGGTCCTGGCGCGCGCGATTGGCCTTGGCTTTTTCGCTGGCGGTAGCCCAGGCCGCCTGGACCGCGGCGGCATAGGCTTCCGAGTCGCCGACGTGAACGTTGTCGCCGGTGTGATCGTCGACCGCGTAGACGCGCTGCAGTCCGAGCCGCGCCGCGAGTCGCGCGCCGACGCTGTAGCTCTCGTTGTTGCTGACGGCCAGCTTTTCCAGCCGGGCGACCAGCGCGGTGTCGAGACCGTCGCCGGCGTGGCGCTCGCTCGCCGGCAATTGCAGCCATTGCACCAGCGCCGAGGCGTGCTCGCCAGCGGCGAGGAAGTTCGCCGACAGGCGCCGGCGCTGCGCCGGTGTCGGCTTCGCCGGCCAATCCCGCAGGGTCTTGCGGTATTCGGCGATGGCTGCCGGTACCTCCAGTCCGGTCGCCGTTTTGGCCTGCTCGGTGCTGGCGCAGTACGGACCTACGTCCTCGGGCAGATACACCGCGGGATGCCGCGCGACCAGATCGCACTGTTCGCCGCCGATGCTTTCGATGGTGACGATATCCGGCTTGAACGCGGCGAGCCGGTCGAGCAGCGGCTGCAGCTGCTCCGGCGTGAGGCCCGTCTTGATCCCGGACAGATGCGGCGATCCCAGCACCAGCACGTGCGTGCGCGGCCCGGGCATGTCGGTATCGAGGGCCGGCAGCGGATGTTGCGCGTGCGCCCCGAAAGTCGCCAGGACGAGTGACAGACCGAGTGCTGCGTGACGCAGGTGCATGGGGTGCTCCGGATCGGGTGGGTGAGATCCGTTACGGATGCACGACGGGCGCGGCGGGTTTAAGGACCGGTGGCCGATGAGACCGCGCGAGCGGCGGGCGACGCTGTCGCCCGCCGCGTCGGGTCATTGCGTGATGAAGGTGAGCAGGTCGGCGTTGAGCTGATCGGCATGCGTGCTGGCCAGGCCATGCGGCGCGCCCGGATAGATTTTCAGGACGCCTTTCGGCAGCAGTTTCGACGACAGCCTTGCCGACGCATCGATCGGCACGATCTGATCGTCGTCGCCGTGGATCACCAGCGTCGGGATGTCGATCTTGCTCAGATCGTCCGTGTAGGTCGATCTCGGAGAACTGCCTGATGCAGTCGTACTGCCCCTTGAGGCTGCCGGCGACGCCCTGTAGCCAGAACGAATCGATCAGACCCTGGGACCGCTTCGCATCCGGACGGTTGAAGCCGTAGAACGGACCGGCAGCGAGATCCCTGAAGAATTGCGAGCGGTCGGCGAGGGTGCCGGCGCGGATGGCGTCGAACACCTCGATCGGCAGGCCGCCGGGATTGGACGCGGTCTTGAGCATCAGTGGCGGCACTGCGCCGACCAGCACCGCCTTGCGGACGCGCGCGGTGCCATGACGGCCGAGGTAGTGCGTCACTTCGCCACCGCCGGTGGAATGGCCGACCAGGATCGCGTCGGTCAGTTCCAGTGTGTCTATCAGCTCGGCGAGGTCGTCGGCGTAGGTGTCCATATCGTTTCCGTTCCACGGCTGCGAGGAACGTCCGTGACCGCGCCGGTCGTGGGCGATGGTGCGGTAGCCGTGGTGGGCGAGGAACATCATCTGTACCTCCCACGCGTCGCCGCTCAGCGGCCAGCCGTGGGAGAACACGACGGGCTGGCCGGTGCCCCAGTCCTTGTAGAAAATCTGCGTGCCGTCTTTGGTCGTGATCGTGCTCATGGCGTTTCCTTGTGGGGCGAAGGGTGTCGTGACTGACGTGCGTGCCGTGCGAGGCAAGGTACCGCGCTCGTTGTAGTGCGTTCGTCGCGATCAGGCCGTTTCGACCAGGGCATACGGCGCGACCGCCGTCGGCGCGGCGCCATGCACCATCGTGTAGGCGTACTCGACGCCGACGCCGTAGGCGCCGCAGTGCGTCTTCACGAGATCCATCACCGCCTCGTAGGTTTCCTTGTGTGCCCAGTCGCGCTGCCATTCCAGCAGCACTGACAGAGCGGTCACCGGTCGAGCGCCGGCCTGCACGACGCGCTTCATCGAATTGTCATGCGCGAGCAGACTGACGTCGCCGCAGCAGTCCTCCGCGACGTAGACCGTGTAGCCGTCGTGGATCATCTGAATCGTCGGCAGCGCCACACAGGTCTCGGTCCACAGTCCCGCGACGACGATGTGGCGGCGCCCGGTCTTCTTCACGGCCGCGACGAAGTTCGTGTCGTCCCAGGAATTCATGCTGGAGCGCTCGATCGGTGCCTGAGCCGGATCGATCGCCTGCAGCTGCGGCAGGAGGTTGCCGCTGAACGCCCTGGATTCGACGGTGGAAAGGATCAGTGGAACGCCGAAGATTCTCGCCGCCTTCGCCAGCACGAGGTTGTTGTTGATGATGCTCTGGCGGTCGTGGCTGGCGACGCCGAAGATCATCTGCGGCTGGATGTCGATGAAGACGACGGCGCAGTTGTCCGGGGTGAGCAGGCTTTTTTCGCTACGCGGAGCAAGACGGCGCGTGGGTGACATGGAAAATCTCCTGGTGCGGCGACGGAAGCGGGGCGGGTTGCCGTGCCGGTTCTGCAGTGAACCTGCGAGCAGCCGGCATCGGGGTGCGGCAGACGGCGGTGTGTATCCAATGCACGTGGTCGGGTTGGCCTACCGGGCTGGCAACGGTGTATCGCGTGGGTTTTCGTAGTCCGTTGCGGTAGGTCCGAAACCGGAAATCTGGATACTCGCGCCTGAGTCGCCGGTTCTCGCGAAATGCGGCTGATGCGGTGGTTCGGTATAGAAGCTGCCGGGAGGCAGGGTTTTCAGCGCGGACTCGTCGAAGTGCGTGCCGTAGCCGAACTGCCATGCGCCGGCCACTACCGTCGCGACGCGATCGTCCGGATGCGAATGCGCCTGGATGTGGTGCGGGGTGGTACGCGCAGCAGGATGGTGTAGAGCCCGGACTTCGACGGATCGCCCTTCAGTACGACGGTTTCGATACCGCTGACGCCAGAACTTCCGGTGCCGGGTCCGTCCGCGACGCGGGCGTCGATCTCTGTCGCGGTGAGCCGTTCGCGTGAAGGTACGCCGGGCGCCGGAGCGGCAGCCGGCATCAGCAGGACGAAGAGCGCAATGCCAAGACCGTTCATGGTGTCGCCTCGCGCCACCGGGTCAGGAAGTCGACCAGTTGCGGGATGACCTGTTGCGGCGCTTCTTCCATCAGCCAGTGTCCTGAGCCCTTGACGATGACCCCCTCGACGTTGGCAGCGACCACGCGTGCCTGGTCGATGAGGAACCCGCCGCCGGCTTTCTCGCCGCTCAGGACCAGCATCGGCATCGCCAGTTTTTTCGCCGACAGCGCCGCGAAGTCGGCCGCGTCCTGCTCGAACGCCTTGAAGTATTCGAAGCCCGCGCGCATGCCGCCGGGCTGTGCGTAGGCTTTCGCGTAGAACTGCCGGTCGGCCTCGGGCAGCGAGTGCTTCGGATCCGCGGCGAAGTCGTTCCAGAAGTGTTCGAAGTAGATGCGTTCGCGGCCGTCGACGAGCTTGAGCGGGGTCTCGCCGTGGAAATGGAAATGCCACAGGTCGCGCAGCAGCCACACGTGCGTCCAGTCGCCGATGCCAGGCAGGAACGCGTCCATGAGCACGACGCTGTCGGTCTCGTCGGGATACTGCGCGGCATAGGCGTAGGCCACCATCAGGCCGATGTCGTGGCCGACCACGTTCACGCGGTCGATGTTCAGTGACTGCACCAGTGCGTGGATGTCCTGTGCCATGGCCTTCTTGGTGTAACCGGCCTGCGGTTTTTCCGAATCGCCGGCACCGCGAAGGTCGGGTGCGATCACGGTATGCGTCCTGGCCAGTTCAGCCATCAGCGGGAGCCACATGCGGCTTGTCTGCGCGTAGCCGTGGAGCAGGATAACGGCCGGTCCGCTGCCGTCGCGCAGGTAGTGCAGATTTACCCCGTTGACCATCGCATGGCTGCTCGCCGGATGCGGAGCCGCGTAGGCAGGGAGTTGGACGGCCGCAACGATCAGTGCGGTGCGGGCAAGTCGGGTCAGCAGGGTCGCAAGCGATTTCAAGACAATCTCCTCGACGGGCGTGGAACGGAGCATGCGATGTCGCGGCTGATAGGGTCGCGACGCACTTCGTCGATGAAGAATATGGAAGTGTAAAAGTGTCAGGAACGCACATTGCTGCAGTAGCCGGCCTGCACTTTTCTGCAGGTCCGGCCCGACGTCCGGACCGGATCACCCGTGGCCGGACGTGTCCCCTGGCTCACGCCAGGCCTGCCATGCCTTTCTCAGCCGGGGCCAGCGCCGCGCACGTGCGGCGTGGAAGATGGCATTGCCCGGAACGACGAGGGTGATCTCCGTTCCGGCACCGGCGGTGCTCGCGATCGTCAGTGCCGCACCGATCCGGTTCGCTCGCTCCCGCATGCCGTGAAGGCCGAAATGTCCCTGCTTGGTCCACGCCGTCGCCGTGTCCATGCCCACACCGTTGTCCGCGACCTGAAGCGACAGATGGTCCGTCGCGTAGCGCAGGGTCACCACCACCCGCATCGCCTGTGAATGCGCACAGGCGTTGCGAATCGCCTCGTAGCCGATCCGATAGACCTCGTCCCGGACGATGGGGTGCATGTCCAGCGCCGGACCGTCGACGGACAGCAGTACCTCGGGTGTGCCGTGGAGGGCGCAGTCCTTGCTCGCGCGCCGGAAGCTCTCGGCAAGATCGTTGGTTTGCGTCGTGGAGACGCGCAGGGAATTCAGCGCCTCGCGGCCTTCGCGGACGGCCTCACCGAGCCACACGGACAGGCGCTTCATGGCCTGCTGAAGCCGCTCGAAATCGGTGGCCTCGAGCGCATCGTCCGCCACCATCTTGCTGCCCTGGATGGTCTGCAGCAGGGTGTCGTGGAGCTCCCGCGCCAATCGCGTGCGCTCGGCCAGGCGCTCGTCGAAGCGGGCATGCACCCGTTCCGCGATCTGCCGCACACGCCACTGGTAGGTGAGCGCGAGCGCCAGGACACCCAGCACAAGGCAGGCAAGCCGGAACCACGCGGTCTGATACCACGCTGCCGCGACCACGAAGGTCAGCGACGTATCCGCTTCGCTCCAGGCGCCGTCGCCCCGCGTCGCGGCAAGGTCGAACCGATAGGTGCCTGCCGGAAGGTCGGTATAGAAGGCCTGCCGGCGCACGCCGGGCTCTTGCCAGCGGTCGTCCAGGCCGTGCAGACGGTAACGGAACCGGACCTTTTGCGGGACCGCCAGATGCAGCGCGGTGTAATCGATCTCTATATCGCGTGGATTGGCCGGAAGGACCACGGCGCGGTCGGGCGGATAGTGCTTTCCGTCGGCGATGATCTCCTCGATTCGCACCGGCAACGGGGATGACGGCGAGGACAGTTTCGCCGGATCGATCATCTGCAGGTTGAGGCCATTGGCAAACCACAGTCGCCCGTCCGGGCTCATCGCGGCGGGTTGGAAGGGCGCTTGCCCGGATCTCACACCGTCGAATACATCGAACACCCGGATGTCGAGCCGCGCGTCCGGTTCGCTCCACCACCGCTGCAACTCGGCTGCGGGAAGCTTCAGCAGGCCGCAACGCGCGTACAGCCAGAGGTTGCTGCCGGCGTCCAGGATGAGCGCATGCATCGCCTCGCATGGGAGGCCGTTGGCGTTCCGCAGCGTGCGCTGCACGCCGTTCTTCCAGCCTATGACGCCTTCATCCGTGGCGCCGAGCACCATCCCGTCGGGCGCTACGATCACCTGGCGTACCGGCGCCTTGCGGTCGAATATGACGGTTTGTGACTCGCCGTTGCGATTCCGCGCGAGACCACCGTTGGAAAAGCCTTGCCAGATTCCCGACTCGCGATCGGCCGCCAGCTTGGTCGGAGGACTGGGCATTTCGTCACGTGCGATGCGCTCGCGAATGCGCACCAGTTTCTTCGGAACGCGTGCCCAGACGGTGTGCTCGGCGTCTTCGACGAGGGCGTAGACGAATCCCATCGGACCGCCGTCGACTCCCGGAATCGCAACGAATGTGCCGTTCTCATGGACGTAAAGCGCCTTGTCGATGCCCACCCACACCGTGCCGGTATGGTCCTGCAGCAGCGAGGTGACCTGGTTGCCGGGCAGGCCGGCGCCGGTGCGTATCGCGGAGATAGCGTCGCCGTCGAGAATGTCCAGCGCATCAGCGCTGCCGATCCAGATCCTGCCGTCACGCGCCGCCATGACCGAATCGACCTCATCGACGCTGAGTCCCTCCCGGCGGGAGAATGTCGCCACGGGAAGATCACGGAAGCGGTCCATGCCTTCGGACGTGGACACCCACAGGTTTCCTTCCCGGTCTTCGTAGAACCAGTACACGCCATCGCCGGATAGTCCGTCGCTGGCCTTGAAGTGGTCGATCCTGTCGCCGCGCAGACGATAGATGCCCTGATCGAGCGTGCCGATCCAGAGCGTGCCGTTGCGGTCGACGAACAGGGCCTGGACCGCCAGCGCGCTGCCATCGACCGGCGACACCACTGGCTTCAACGCCCCGTGCTCCAGCCGATTAAGGCCGAGGTCCCGGCCGCGTGCATCGACACCGACCCAGACCCGATCGCGCGAGTCGCGCGCGAGCACCATCACTCCTGGTACACCTGCGCTGACTTTTGCCGAGTGAGCGACCGACGTCGACGCTTCGCCCGGCTTCCAGCGCACGACAGCCTGGTCGGTGCTGATGAGCAGTGCTCCGTCGGCGGCCTCCACGAGCGATCCGACGCAGCAGGTTTCCGCGGCCAGATCGAGGCCCTCGGCTTTTCCGTAGCACTGGATGGCGGCTGCGGAAACACGGCAGATCGACGGGCGCGCGCGCGCGGGCTGCGGCGGCGGGCTCGAGAACCAGAGCGTGCCCGCCGAGTCCAGCAGCAGCGTGCTCGCACTGCGCGACTCGTTCGGCAGTACCGTCAGTGTCTGGTTCGACCAGCGGGCCAGCCCCAGGCTCGTGCCGATCCAGAGGCTACCGTCGTCTGCCGCCGCGAGGGAATGGATACGCGGCGAAGGCAGTTGCGTGCCTTCCGGCGCCGCGAGCGGCACGAATCGCACGCCGTCGAAACGGAAGACGCCGTCCGATGTTCCGATCCACAAATAGCCATCCCTGGTCTGTGCGATCGGAAACGGCTGCGACGGAAGGTTGCCGTCGCGAATTCGCCAGGCGGTATGCCCGTACTGGGAAACCAGACGCGTCGGATCCAGCGCCCGGCAAGGAGCGGCGGCGGCCAGAAGCGCGGCCACCAGGCAAAGACGCGCTCCTGCGCTGGCGGCATTTCCGCGTGTGGACCTGCGTAGAGCGGTACTCATGGCCTGCGTCCCCACCGCAATCACGCCAGTCGGGCCGGCACTGTTTTTGGCATGCATCACAGCGGTACTCACTTCATCCAGGTTGGTGCCCGACCAGCGCAGCGGATCCCTGCGCGCAACGCGGCGCGGCCGGCTGCGCGGACCCTGCAGCCTCCCGCAGGGTCGTGTTGCGGTCAGACGTGGAGCAGGCCGCGTCGCAGCGCAATCATCACCGCGTGCGCGCGATCATTGGCCTGGAGTTTGTCCACAAGGTTGCGAATGTGGAAATTGACCGTTGTCTCCGAAATCGCGAGCGTGCCGGCAATCTGCTTGTTGCGCTGGCCGTCGCTGATCAGACGCAGCACTTCCAGCTCGCGCCGCGTCAGCTCATCCTCGCCGAGGTGCTCGGCGAGGCGCGCGGCGACATCGGGCGGAACATGCCGCCGTCCTGCATGGACGGACCGGATGATGTCGAGCAGATCGCGCTTCGGGATGCTTTTCAGAACATAAGCCGCGGCACCGGCGCGCAATGCGCGCTGGATCTCGCCATCGCTGTCGGTCGTGGTGAGCATGATGATCCGCGCGTCGGGAAATTCGCCGCGGATCGCAATCAGCGCGTCGGTGCCGTTGGTGCCCGGAAGCCGCAGATCCATGAGTGTGACATCGGGACGGTGACGGCGGAATTCGGTGATCGCGTCCAGCGCACTGCCTGCTTGCGCAATCAGCAGCATGTCGGGCTGGGAGCCGAGGATCGTGCCGAGGCCTTCGCGGAACACGGGATGATCTTCGACACTGAGAATGCGGATCCGTTGGGCAGCGTCCATGACGGTTTCCGTTGCACCGGGTCGAGAGGGATAGTAGCCAGTTTAGTTTGCCGCCGGGGACGTGCGGGCGACCGGCTCACTCCGCGGGTCGCGCCGTCACCAGATCCAGCATCGCGCGCAGGCGAGCCAGCGGACGCAGGTCGTGGTGGTAGCCGATCCAGGAGTCGCGGCCTGCCGGTTGGGCACCCAGGTCGAGGCGTTCGATACGGTCGATGCCATCGGCCAGGACCACGGGGAGTACCGCGATGCCGGCGCCGCGCGCGCACAGTTGCGCCTGGGCGTCGCGGCTGTTGCTGCGAGCACGGCAGACAGAAGCATGCCGAACCGATGCGCGAGGAGGATCACCGCGTCGCCGGGCTGGAAGACCAATTGACCCTCGCGCAGCCAGCTTGCGGCGATGCTGGAAGACGTCGTGTTCTGCGGCATCGCGTTCCGCCGTGGGCGAAAGCCCGGGATTGCATGGTTCGCCTCGACGGCGAGCGCATGCCCGCTGCGACATCCCCGGCGCGCCCGTAGGCTGTCGGCAAACGCTCCATCCAGCCGTGCTGCGCTATGGATTTCGCTGACCGTCCGGCGTGCCCACGCGTTCGGCGCGCGCGAACTCACCTGGCGAGCGCCCGACGAGCTGGCGAAAATCGCGATTGAAATGGGCCTGGTCGTAATAGCCCAGCGACAGCGCGAGTTCTGTCCAGTCCACGGCTGTGCCGGCGGCGAGGCGTTCGATCGCCTCATGCAGCCGATAGCGGTTGATGACCCACTTCGGGCTCGCGCCGACATAGTCGTTGAACAGGCGCTGCAACGCGCGCAGGCCCAGGCCGGAGCGCCCGGCCAATTCTTCGGCGGTGTTGACGGCGAGGTCGGTTGCCGCCAGCGTTACGATCCCGGCCACGCGCGCGACGGTGGGGTCGGCTGGCGGCCGATGCGCCGTCAGCAGATGCGCGGACAGCGCCACGCACGCTTCCACATCGGTGCAGGCGAGCACGTCGCGCTCGTAGGCCGTACCGTCTGCGCCGAATACCTCGGCGAAGGGCAGGGAGCGGTTCGCCAGCGGAGCGACCGGCCTGCGCAGGAACGGCCGAAAGCCGCCGGGCCGGAACTTGATGCCGAAGACGCGGCCCTGTCCAGCCAGTTCGACGGCGAAGCGCCGCGTATGCACGCCGAACAGGCCGCTGCCCGCAGCATCGACGACGGCATGCACGTTCGGGTGCGGCATCGTCTCCTGCAGGCGTGGCGGCTGCCCGCGCAGGTCCCAGCCAACGCTCCAGTAGTGCTCGACGAACGGAGCCAGCGCGTCGTCGGGCAGATAGCGGCCGTGCGTCATGTGCGACGCGTCGAGGTTGCGGCGCAGGATGCCACGCGCCGGTGCAGGTGAGGGTCTCAGCATGGGTCGGCGGCTCGCGGACGTCGCGTTTTTACAATCATCGCATGCGTGTGGTGCGGTCCAATGACGCGTACCCGTTCAGTGCGAGTCTGCCATGCGCCGTTGTTTCCGTTCGATCATCGCCATCGTCCTCGCCATTGGCGCGGCGATACCCGCGGCCAGCGCCGCTACGCTCAGCGCAAGCCCACAGGAGCATCCCATGCCCGACCCCGTCATGCCTGGACACGTCAGCGGCCGTTTCGACGTCAAGCTGATACCGCAGGACGACACGGACGATCCATCGGGCCTTGCGCGTCTGCTGCTCGACAAGACCTTCCACGGTGAACTGGATGCCACGAGCCGTGGCCAGATGCTCGGTATGCGCACCGCCGGCAACACGTCGGGCGGCTACGTTGCGATGGAGAAGGTGACCGGCACGCTGCAGGGCCGCAGCGGTTCGTTCTGGCTGCAGCACTACGGCGTGGCGAAGCGCGGCGTGAATACGCTGACGCTCGAAGTCGTGCCGGACTCGGGCACGGACGGACTGGAAGGCCTCGGCGGGGCGATGAAGATCGTGGTCAAGGACGGCGGCGCGCATTTCTACGAGTTCGACTTCGGGTTCGCCGCGAGTCGCTGAGAGCCAGGCTCGCGCCGCACGGCGACCGCGGCTTTCGCCGTCGATGCAGCCGTCGGCTCGCATGCGCCGGCCCGACCGCGTCGCTCGCCGGTGCCCGACGCACCGGTCGCCAACCGCGTCGAACTCATCGCGCCGAACACTGTCGCCGATCCGTTCGCCGCCAACGACAGTGCGACGGATGGGCCGGACGATGTCGGAGTATTTGCGGACCGGTTTGAATAGGGAACGGTCAAGCGCCCGTCTCGCCGCTCAATCGCGCCCTGATCTCGATCAGCGACCGTGTCCGCCTTCGCAGTTCACTGAGTTTCACGGGGTCGTGCTTCGCCCACATGCTCTCTGCGCCATCTTCCAGTGGCTCATAGATCGGCAGTAGCTCGGTCACGCCTTCGAACATCCATTGGACCGGGACGGCTTCCATGCCGCCCTTGTAAGGAATCGTCTCCCGGCCCGCCAGAGAAACGATCTTCCCGTAAGCCTCGTCCAGGCTTCCGGCCTGGACGATGATCGTGTTCTCCCAAGCGAGGAACTCTCCGTTGATATCGTCGTTGCCGGCGGCATCCATCTCGATGAATCGGAGCAGATAGGAACCGACGTACCAGCCAACGGGGAAATGTCTCTCGAATGTCCGGTCATTGGCATCGCCTGATTGATCCGGGCCTCCAGCCACGGCGCTCCACGTTAACCGTGGGGCCAGTTTTCCAGCAATGTGAGCCCCTGTATGGCCCGCAGCGTTGTCAGTATCGGCATCGGTCGGGTGCCGCTCGTCGTTGGTCAATCGCTACTCGCCCGCGCGATATCCTCGCGCACCGCATCGAGCGCCGGATCGCGCTTGGCAAAGTAGGCGGCGCTCGTCAGCGGCGCGGCGATCTGCGGCGCGAGGGAGACGAAGTTCACATCGACGAGCTTGTCGAGGCATTGCGGCGTCGCCGCGCAGCCGCGCTCGAGATCGAACGTTCCGTTCGTGTAGCGCAGTCCGAAATGCGAATTCGGCAGGGACACGCGACCGCCCTCGGACCAGAACGCGAGGCGGTCGCCGAGGGCATCGCCGACCACCGTCACCCGTTCACCGCCACCTCTTTTCACCGCTGCGGCTGAGATGATGCCGGCCGAATAGGTGTAGGGGCCTACGAGCAGATACGTGCGGCCAGGGGCCTTGGCCGGCAGCGTACGCATGAACGTCAGCGTCGTCAGCAGATTGCCGCCGATGTCGAAGCGCAGGTCGAGGATCAGGTGCTGCGGCGTGCGCGTTGCGATCTCCTTCTCGACGCGCGCGGTGAAATCGGCGATCGGATGGCCGGCCTCGTCTTCGTTGGTGCGGAACTGGATATATAGCGCGTCGATATCCGGCATGGTCACGGTGCGAAACGGCAGCGCCGCATCGGCCAGATACGTCGGCAGCGCATCGGGCGTGATCGCGGTTTTCCACTGGATTTCTTTGGCGATCGGTTCGGGCGACCAAAGGCGTTCCTCCTCGGCGGTCGGCGACACCGCATCGTTCTCGCTCATCCTGACGACGCGCTCGACGACCTTGCCCGAGGCGAGCCTGACCTTCAGCGCCACGCGGTCGGGCGCTTTTGCGACACCGATGGCCTGCAGCACGCCCAGCGACTCGATCAGTCCCGGCAGGTATTTCTTGCGATTGATCTCGCTGCCGCCCTGCAGCGACTTCGCGCGTGCATACAGCGCGTCCGGCGTCTGCCCTTCGATCGCGAGCACGCGCGCGCCGGCCAGATCCGCCGCCTCGCCCGTGGCGCGCGCGACGATCAGCGCATCGGGAAACCAGAGCAGGCGCAGCGGCAGGCGCGCGGCCGGCAGCGCGCGCGGATCGCGATAGCGCACACCGCTATGCGCGTTGTCGGCCAGCGCGCCGATCTGGGCGATAGCGACGAGCATTTCCGCCGCCGACAGGCTGCCGGCGCGTGCTTCGAGTTCGCTGAGCTTCGTTTGTGCAAGGGCTCGTGTGGCCGGCGTATACGCGAGTTCCTTGGGCAGATACTCGTCGCGCACCGCGGCGAAATCGGCGAGTTGCGCGGCGCGCGTGGCGCCGTCGGCGCTCGCGGTCAATGAGATCGCCAAGGAGAGAAATGTTGCTGTGAGTCTAGGCATGAGTTTTCCTGACGAACTGAAAGCGCTGAATCAGATGGAGATCGTTGCGAGCGCCAAGGATTGCTCGCCCAAGCGTGCAGCCGGTGGGCTCGTTTGCGGAAGCCGCGGTCAGAACGCCGCAACCAGCGTAGCCATCGCACACCCCGCAAGCCCCAGCGCCATGACCGAATTGAACGCGCGGCGGCGGCGCGCATCGGCCAACCAGTGCTGCAGGCGCGCGCCGAGCGCCACCCACGCCATGACGCTGGCGAAGCTGATCACCGCTTCGAGCACGCACATCGCGGCGAGTCGCAGCGCGTGTGCGCCGGACGGTGCCAGCACGAGCGTTGTACCGGCCAGCGCCAACGCCCAGCCTTTGGGATTCACGAACTGCAACGCGACGGCTTCGACGAAGCGTGGCGGCCGTGCCGCATCGCGCCGCACGCCCGCG
The DNA here is from genome assembly GCF_032229445.1 of Tahibacter sp. Taxonomy (NCBI): domain Bacteria; kingdom Pseudomonadati; phylum Pseudomonadota; class Gammaproteobacteria; order Lysobacterales; family Rhodanobacteraceae; genus Tahibacter; species Tahibacter sp. Next base: position 14,504 of record NZ_JAVTWC010000106.1, on the reverse strand, counting down.
TCGCTGCGCAGCAGGCGCCAGGTCAGCCAGGCGAGATAGCCCGCCGAGGCGAGCGCGAGCACACGCGACAACCACGGCGTCGCCGCAATCGCGCCCGCCACGCCGAGCGCCGACAGCACGATGAGGCCGGTGCAGCCGACCGTGACGCCGCAGGCGAGCGCCAAGCCGGCCGGTCCGCCGAAGCGCGCGCCAGTTGCCGCGGCCAGCGCGTTGTTCGGTCCCGGCGTGATGCAGGTGACGAACGCGAGCACTGCGAATGCGGACAGTTCGGTAGTCATTGCCAGCTCCGTGAAAGCAGGAAAGCAGCGAGAAGAGTGAGAAACGCGTCGACGTTGCGGCGCTGCTGCGCTTGCTCGTTTCTCACTCCACCTCCCTGGTTCCTGAAATGTCAGGCTTCCAGCCTACGCCGCGGCGGCAGTACAGTACCGATACACTTCTGGCCGGCTCGGCCAATACAGTGAGGCGCATGGATACCGACCCGCAGCATTCCTCCCGCGTCGATGCGTGCATGGCCTGGCTGCGCGCGCGCATCGACGGCCGTGTGTTCCGCGCCGGTGCGCGCGTGCCGTCGGTGCGCGAACTCGCGCGTATGCTCGATGTCTCGCCGTTCACCGCCGCGATTGCTTATGAGCGCATGGCCGCGGCGGGTCTGATCGAGGCACGGCGTGGTTCTGGCTACTACGTGCACGCTTTGCCGTCGCCGGCCACGCGCGTCGCCATGCCGTCGTCGCAGGTGGATCTGAAGTGGCTCATGCAGCAGATGCTCGACAGCGGACGCGCCGCGCGCGGTCCCGGCCTCGGCGTAGTGCCGGCCGAGTGGCTAGATGGCGACGCGCTCGGCGCGACCTTGCGCGCAATCGGTCGCGAAGGCACGGGGCGTCTGCTCGAAGGTGGTACCGCGCACGGCTACGCGCCGCTGCGCGACGTGCTTGCGCGGCGCCTCGATGCCTTCGGCATCGTCGCGCACGCCGATCAGATCGTCCTGACGACCGGCATCACGCAGGCCATCCATCTCGTGCTGCAGACACTGGTCGCGCCCGGCGACACGGTGCTGGTGCTGGATCCGTCATGGTTCGGCGCGCTCGGCATGCTCGCACTGCGCGGCGCGCGCGTCGTCGGTGTGCCGTATACGGCGGGCGGGCCGGACATCGACGCGCTCGACGCGATCGCCCAGGACATACGGCCGCGCCTGCTGCTGCTCAACAGCGTCGCACAGAACCCGACCGGCCTTGCGCTCGATACCGCGAAGGTCGAGCGCATTGTGCAGATCGCGAAAGTGCACGATTTCCATGTGTTCGAGGACGACGTCTACGCGGACCTGTGCGATCCGGCGCTGCCACGACTCGCCGCGCACGATGGACTCGATCGCGTGATCTACGCGGGCGGCTATTCCAAAACCCTCGCGGCCAACCTGCGCGTCGGCTACCTCGCGAGCGGCGAAGACCTCGCGATGGCGTTCGCCGACACGAAGGTGCTGACCGGCTACACCACGCCCGAAGTCAACGAACGCGCACTGCACAAGCTGCTCGCCAGCGGCCGCTACGCGCGGCATGTCGCCGCCTTGCGCGGGCGCCTGGATACGCATCGGCGCAGGGTGCTGCGGCTGCTCGAGCGCGAAGGCTTCGCCGTCTACGGCCGTCCCGAATACGGACTGTTCGCCTGGGTCGACATGGCCTGCGATACCAACGAACTCGCGCTGCGCGGCCGCGAGCGCGGCCAGCTCGTCGCGCCGGGCAGCCTGTTCTCCCCGACGCAGCGCGCGAGCCGGTTCATGCGCTACAACGTCACGACGCCAATCGATGCCGCGCTGCGTGAACTGTTCGATATTGCGAGACGCCTGGCCTGAATCCACTGGCCGCGAGGACTGTGCGCCGGTTTTTCGCAAGAAGAAGGAACCGCGCCAAACGCCTGTGCATGTCACGGTTTCAGCGTGGATTGCGTAGATACAAGGCCAGTTTCTCTGCAGGTATACGCTCATGTCACGCTTCGCCGCCGTTGCGCTGTATGCGCTCTATCTCATCGCCGGCGCCGCCCACGCCGGTGCCGAGTACACCGATCAGTTGGTCGATTCGCGCTTTGCGCCCACGGCTTCGCCAGCGAACTGGCGCCGCGTCTTCAGCAACGGAACCGTGGACGAGAAGGGTGTCGCCGTCGCACGCACGCCGGACGGCGGCTTCGTCTCGCTGATCTCGGTGCCCGGCGGCAGCGTCGGCAGCAAGATCGGCCTCGTCCGCTACGGGCCTGACGGTGTTCTGTTCACCGGCAGCTTCGGCAGCAGCGGCAAGGTGATCAAGGACGGCCAGTTGGCGGAAGTGCGCGCGATGACGGTCGACAGCCTGGGCCGCATCGTCGTCGTCGGTACCGCGGCCGGGCCGGGTGGGGTCAAGGATTTCGGCGTGCTGCGCTTCAATCCCGACGGCAGCGACGACACGAGTTTCGGGGTCGCCGGCCGCGCCGCCGTCGGCATCGAACCGGTGGTCGCGATGAGCGACGACCAGCCGGTCGCGGTGGTGGAACAGGTTCTCACCGGCGGCGCGAAGCGCCTCATCATCGCCGGTAACAGCTTCATGACGTCGAATATTGGCACGTTCCAGGTCATCAGCCTGATCGGCCTGCGCAACGACGGCAGTTTCGATCCCGATTTCGGCGCCTACGTCGACCCGAACTTCGGTGGACGCACGACGCAGCAGTATTTCGGGTCGGATGCCTCCTATGCGGGCGGCCTCGTAAAGCTGCCCAACAACAATCTGATCGTCGTCGGCACGCGGGTGCTGAGCGGCACCGACACCGATTTCGGTGCGTGCTATTTCGCTTCGGTCGGTGTGCCGTATTCCAACAGCTGCGCCAGTTACGCCATCGACGAGCCGGGGCCCGGCGGGTCCATCTATGACGGTGCCACGGCGGCGGTGCAGACCAGCGCCGATACCTTCGTGCTCGCCGGCAACGCCAGCGGCAGGATGGCCGCGCTGAAACTCAAGCTGGTCAGTTCGGCGCTGGAAATCGACACGACGTTCGTCGGCAGTAGCATCGCCGGCAGGCCCAACCGGTTCGTCAGCCCTACGGCGGGCACCTACGTCAACGACGTCGCGGTGCGCAGCGACGGCAGCCTGTTGCTGGCCGGATACTCGAACTCCAGTGGCAACATCAGCGGCGCCATGACTCGGCTGCGCCGCAATGGTTCGCCCGATACCACGGGACTGTTCAGTCCCACCGGCCTGGCCGCATTCAGAGCGCCCACCTTCAGTGGCACGGTGAGCTTCTCCACCGAGATCACCAAGGTGCTGATCGATGCGGGCAGGCCGGTGCTGTACGGCTCGTCGCCCGACAACGCGTCGGCAGCGACCGACTACGACGGCGTGCTGACGCGGCTGATGTCGGATCTGATCTTCGCCAGCGGGCTGCAGTGATACACAACGGCTAATTGTTCACGCGCGGCTCCGATGCATCTCGCAGCCGCTTTTCTTCGGGAGCCAGAGCGGACGCCGGCTACTCAGAACCGGCGCGAAAAGCCGATGAACAGCGACGCCGTTCCCCTGGTATCGGGCTCGATGAACGGACTTTTCTCGATCTCATCCGGCAGGCGGCTGTATTTGGCGTTGCCGATCACGGACCACTTCTCGCCGAGCGGCCGGAAGAACGACACGCCGATGTGTGGAATCGCGAGTGCGTCGAGCTTGTAGTCGACGACACCGCGTGCGACTTCCTTGTCCAGCGTTCCGTAGTAGTAGCTCGCCATGTCTTTCGACAACCAGGTGACACCGACGTTGGGGGTTACGGTCGCCTGGCCCAGTTCGAACGGATAGCCGTACTGGATCGACAATTCCTGGCCGCCACTGGTGTCTGTCACATCGGCGAGCAGCTCGAGCTCGAGTTCGCCGGCAGCACCGCTCCATTTCATCCCGAGCCCGGCATCCAGTCCGTCGTCGCGATCCTCGAGCAACCGGTAGTCCAGACCGTTGCGCGCCAATTCGCCGCGGCCCAGGTCGTCAATCTTGAAACCGTCCATGCGCAGCTTCGCGATGGCCGAGAGTTCGAAGCCTTCCAGGCCCAGGATGGTCCAGCCGGCGGTGATGCCGCGGAAATAGAATCGCTCGCCCGTATAGGTCACGAGCGGAATCGGAATCACGCGCGTGCCTTCGCCGGCATACGGACTGTCGGAGAACAACGTGGCCACGCCCAGTTGCCAGCCACGCGGTGGTCCGCCCGGCGATTCATCATCGGAACCCTTTGTTTGGGCGGCAGCGCTGAACGACAGGCCAGACAGCAGCACGGGCCAAAGAAATTTCTTCATGGGAAACCTGATCTCGGTGAGTGGTTGAATGATCGGTGCGCGAGTGTGTCCGCGCGGTGCAGGAATGCGCGAGGGCGAACCGCCACGACAGGATGACGGGGCGATGTCGCCATAATGTCGTGCGGTTGCCGGCCCACTGAACGGCGGCTGTCGTTGCTCACAGCGAAATCACGCTGGCGGCCAGGTCCAGCGTAGCGCGCGTGCCGCCGAGCGCGTTGGATTCGATCGAGAGCTTCCAACCGAAGCGGTCGCAGATGCGGCCGATCAGGAACAGCCCGAGTCCCTGGCCGCGGACCGGCGCGGAGTGTCGCAGACTGTCGCGGTAGCGCCGTGCTGCTTCGACCGGATCGAATCCGCTGCCGGAGTCCGCGACGCAGATGACGCCGTTGCACAGCGTCAGCTCCACATGGCCGATGTCGGTGTTCTCGATGGCGTTGCGTATCAGGTTGCTCACCGCGATGCGGACCATCGCCTCGGGAGCCGCGACGAAGGTCGTATCGAGTTCGCCCGCCCGCAGCCGTGCAGGCTTTCCGCGTAGCAAGTGCTCGTGATCGTGTATCAGTCGCGGCAACAGCTCGTGCAGCACGGTCACGTCGACCGTCTCGTCCGCAGTACTCGCTTCGCGCGCGAGATACAGCAGCGCGACCATGGTTTCCGACAGGTCTTCGACCGCGTGCCCGATCCGGTTCAGTGCCGGCTTCGACGAATCGGGAAGCGAGAGTTGCCTGAGTACGTCGACGGCACCCGAAATCACCGCGATCGGCGTCCGGAATTCGTGGCTGGCCTGATCCAGCAGGCTGCGCTCGCGCTCGACGAAGCGCTCGACCCGTTCCAGATGCGCATTGCTCGCGCGCGCGATCACTTCGATTTCCTCGCGTCGGTACGTGGTCGGCAGTCGTGCGCCGACGGTGGCCGGATCCATCGCCTGCATGCGATCCGCCAGATCCCGGATCGGCCGTACGAGGTTCGCATGCAGCCAGCTGATGACGCCGACGACCAGCGCCAGGACGAAAAGCATCCAGCCCGCGCTCAGCAGCGAATCGCGGTTCTGCTGGTCCTCCAGCGCGGCGATATCGATCATCGTGATCAGCCGACCCGGCGGAAGGTCGGTGACGAGTGCGTGGAAGCTCTCGTCCGTCGTCAGGGAATTGCGCCACCCTTCCGACGAGTAGTAGCCCGGAGAGCGTTCGGCAAGATAGTCGGGCACCAGCGAAACGTCGCGGCCCTGTTCCACATACCAGGAGCGGATGATGCCGGTCCCCGGAAGCCCTGCAGCATCGCCCCGTCGGACGCGTGCGGCGTGTTCAGCCGCCAGGGAGTCCAGCATGTCGGCCCAGATCTTGTGTTCGACCAGCCGCTGGCTGCTGAATGCCTGGATCGTCAGTGCCGTTACCATCACCATGCCGAAGACGATCAGCGCGGCGCTGATCCACGCGTGCACGCTGCGCGGCGCACCGCTCGACCGCGTCGGCCTAGTCAAGGCCGCACAGCCGATAGCCGGCGCCGGGCACGGTATGCAGCAGCGCTTTTTCCGCGTCCCCCTCGATGGCCCGGCGCAGCACGTACATGTGCGAGCGCAGCAGGTCGGTTCCGGGCGCACCGTCATCGCCCCAGGTCGCGTGCTCCAGGCGCGTGCGCGTCACGACATGCGGGCTTTCGCGCATCAGCAGTTCCAGCAGGCGGCGCCCGGTGCGGGTCAGGACCACGCGCCGGCCGCCGCGACGGGCTTCCATCGTGCGCAGGTCGAACCGCAGATCGCCCACGACGAGCACGTCGTCCGGTACCGCGGACTGCTTGCGGCGCGAGACCAGGGAGCGCAGGCGAACCTCGATCTCGGGCAGGGCCACCGGCTTGACGAGATAGTCGTCCAGCCCGGATTCGAAACCGTCGATCTTGTCCGCCAGCTGGTCGCGCGCCGTCAGCATGATGACCGGGACCTTCTTCTTCGCCTCGCCGCGCAGCCGCCTGAGCACGCTCAGGCCGTCGAGCCGCGGAAGATTCCAGTCGAGCAGGATCGCGTCGTAGTCCCGGGACGATGCGAGGTGCAATCCCGACAAGCCGTCGGGTGCTGCGTCGAGGCTGTGTCCGCAGGCCTCCAGATAGTCGTAGAGGTTGGCCGCCAGCTGCGCATTGTCTTCAATGATCAGGATGGACAATGATTCTTTGTTCACTCTATCGCACCTGTGTTGACCGGACGCCTCGGGAACCGCGTAGGCATTCTCGCGTCGGAGCGGCGGCGAACTACGGCACCGCGGCGAGCGCGGCGCCGTCCATCGACGCTACTGCGGAATAGGCGAGCAGGAACGCGGACACGACGATCGCCGCGTCGAATGATAGCTGCAGCATGACACCGGCCGAACCCCGGGGCTGCTTCAGTTTCCGGGCGATCGCCCGCCAGCTTGCCAGAGCCGTAGACAGCCAGCCGGACCAGTCGCGCCGGTCCTCCGGCGTATTCGGTTCCGCCATGGCACGCGCCGCCACGCGATAGAGGGCACTGAACGCGCGACCGATGATGTTCATCGGTCGGTCCACCTCGCATACGAGGATGAGCCGCAGCTCGCCCGATCCGTTTCGTGCGTAGTGCGGATAGGTGCTGTCGACCACGAAGTCCTCGCCGTCGCGCCAGGACAGCTGGGTTCCGTCCACGTTGATGAAGCAGCGATCGGAGTTCGGCGTCTCCAGGCCCAGGTGATAGCGCAGCGAGCACGCCAGTGGATCGGCGTGCAGGCTCAGTCCGTCGCCCGCCGGGAGCACGGAAAACATCGCGGCGCGAATCCCCGGAACCTGCTCCAGCAGCCGCACCGATTCCGGGCACAGGCGCCGTGCGGAGCGATGCGGCTTGCCGTACCACTTCAGGTAGAACGTTTTCCAGCCGGGCTTGCGGAAGGTGCGGAACGCGAGGTCGTACCGTCCGGCCGGGTGCCGTGTCCGCGTTGCATCGGATTCGCTGGCCAGATGCAGCGCGAAGGCCTCGTCGCGGATCTGCGCCCAGCGCTCGCGCAGGATGGCGATTCCGCTCAGGTACGCCGCGTCCATCACTGGTCGTCGGGCATATCCGCACGTGGCGAGGTACAGCAGGCAGTTCAGCGGCGCGAGCAGTGGCCAGCTCCGGCGCAGGTAGTGCGAAAAGCTTGGATAGCGCGCCCGCCCGCGCCAGCGGTAGACGTAGCCGATGGACGCTACGACGTAGAGCACGATCAACGCCGTTGCCAGGATGCTCAGATTCATTTGTGCCTCGCTGTTGCGTGAAGCGTGTTTTGGCAAATGCGCTGCCGTCCAGGAAGTCGCGGAGAAAAGTCCTCCTAGGGACCGGGACTGATTTGAAATCCTGCCGCGTCGCGAATCCGCGCCTTGAAAAAACCGATCGCATCGTCGATCCCGCTGTAGACGACGGGTATCACCAGCAGGCACAGCACGGTGGACGTGATCAGGCCGCCGATCACGACGATCGCCATCGGCGCGCGGAAGCTGGGATCGGCGCCGAGGCCCAGCGCGATCGGCAGCATCCCCGCGCCCATTGCCAGCGTCGTCATGACAATGGGCCGCGCGCGCTTGCGGCAGGCATCGACGATCGCGCGTCGCCGATTCATTCCGTGGTCGCGGCGCGCGAGGATGATGTAGTCGACCAGCAGGATCGCATTCTTGGTCGTGATTCCCATCAGCATGATCAGGCCGATCAGCGACGGCATCGACAGGTTGGACCCGGTCACCCACAGCGCGACGAAAGCGCCGGGAATCGACAGCGCCAGCGCCACCAGCACGGTCAGCGGCTGCGCGAAGTCTTTCAGCAGCAGCACCAGCACCATGTAGATGCACAGCACGCCCGCGAGCATGGCGAGGACGAATCCGGCGGCGAGTTCGTCCATGGTTTCGGCGTCGCCCGCGGACGTCTGTACGACGCCGCGCGGCAGTGCGCGCAGACCTGGCAGCGCCTCGGCCGCGTGCTCGACCGTGCCGAGCGGCTGGCCGTTGAGTTCGACCATGAGACTGACGTTGCGCCGGCGGTCATGGCGCGTGAGTTCCGCCGGACCGCTGAGGATCTGCAGTGTGGCCACGCTTTCCAGCGGCACGGCCCCGCGCATGCCGGGCACCGGCAGCCGCCGCAATGTATCCAGATCATCGCGGCCCGCGTCGGCCAGCCTCACCACCACCGGCACCTGGCGATCGCTGAGATTGAGCTTCGCGAGCGACTGGCTGTAATCACCCGCGGTCGCGATCCGCAACGTTTCGGCGATCGCCGCCGAGGTCACGCCCAGGTCCGCGGCACGCGCGAAATCCGGAATCACGACCAGCTCCGGCCGCACGAGGCTGGCCGAGGACGTGACCGCGCCGACTCCCGGAATGCTGCGCAGCTCGCGCTCGATGAGGCTCGCCTGCTGCGTGAGCAGCGCGCCGTCCTCGGAGGCCAGCACGAGCTGGTAGCCGTCGCTGTCGCCGCCCGCGCCGACGCGGATGCGCACACCCGGCAGCGCATCCAGCGTGTGCCTGAGCTGGCCCTCGATCGCCTGTCGCGTCGCGCCGCCGCGATCGTGCCGGGGCGTCAGGCTGGCGATGAGCACGGCCGTGGTCACGCCGGTCGCCGGCGCCGCCTCGTCCGGATCGGACGACCCACGGCTGCCACCGCCAACGGCGGTGTAGATCGATTCGATGTGCGCGATACCGGCGATCAGGAGGCGCGCGCGTTCGGCCGCCGCCAGCGTATCCCGCAGTGTGCTGCCGGGCGGCAGCGACAGGGTCACCTGCGTCTGGTTGCCGTCGTCCTCGGGAATGAATTCGTCGGGAAGGCTAGCCGCGATGGCCAGGCCGCCGACGATCAGCAGCACGGCGGCGCCCAGCGTGGCGGCGCGGAAACGCAGGCACGCGCGTACGCACTGCAGATACCGCGCGATCCAGCGCGGACTCCTGCGCCGCTGCGTCGGCGCGCGCAGCAGCCAGGCCGCCATCGTCGGCGTCAGCATGCGCGCGACCACCAGCGAGAAGAACACGGCGACAGCCGCCGTCCAGCCGAACTGCACGAAATACTGGCCGACGATGCCGCCCATCAGTGACGTCGGCAGGAACACCGCCACGAGCGTGAAGGTCGTGGCGATCACCGCGAGTCCGATTTCATCGGCCGCTTCGGTAGCCGCTCGCAGCGGCGTCTTGCCCATCAGCAGATGGCGCTCGATGTTCTCGATCTCGACGATCGCGTCGTCGACCAGCACGCCGGTCACCAGCGACAGCGACAACAGCGAAACCGTGTTCAGACTGAAGCCCATCAGGTGCATCACCGCGAACGTCGGAATGGCCGACAGCGGCAGCGCGACGGCGGCAATCAGCGTCGCGCGCCCGTTGCGCAGGAACAGCCAGACCACGAGCACCGCCAGCGCGGCACCTTCGACCAGCAGCAGCATCGAACCGTCGTAGTTGTCCACGATCGGATCGATGGTGTTCACGGCCTCTGCGAACGTGATCCCGGGATGGGCTTGCGTGAGTTCGTGCATCACGGCCCGCGTGGCCTCGGCGACCTCGATCTCGCCCGCGCCGCGCGCGCGCAGCACATCGAAGGCCACGACCGGCCTGCCGTCCAGCAGCGCCGCGGAGCGCGGTTCGGCGGTGGTATCCGACACGGTCGCGATCCGGTCCAGGCGCAGCCGGCGGCCGTCGCTCAGCGAGATCTCCAGTCCGGCGATGTCGCGCGCTGACGTCGCGGTGGCGAGCGTGCGCACCGATTGCTCGGCGCCGCCGATATCGACGCGACCTCCGGATGCCTCCTGCTGCAGTTCGCGGATCTGCCGCGAGATGTCCGCCGCGGTCGCGTTGAGCGCGAGCAGGCGGTCGGCATCGAGCGCGACGCGAATCTCCCGATCGACGCCGCCGACGCGCGATACCGTGCCGATGCCCGCTACGCCGAGCAGGCGCTTGCTGACCTGGTTGTCGACGAACCACGACAGCGCTTCGTCATCCAGCCGAGACGACGACACTGCATAGGTCATGACCGGTGCACTGGCCAGTTCCACTCTCGTGACGACCGGATCGTGCAGGTCCGCCGGCAGGTTCGCGCGCGTGCCCGACACCGCGTCGCGCACGTCGTCCATGGCTTCCTGCACGGGTTTGCCGATGTGGAATTCCGCCGTGACCGTGGAGACACCGTCGGTCAGCGTGCTCGTGATGTGCCTGATGCCCTGCAGGTTGGCCAGCGCATCTTCGATCTTGCGCGCCACGTCGCTCTCGAGCTGCGGCGGCGATGCGCCGGGCAATGCGGCCGTCACGGTGATGATCGGAAAATCGATATCCGGAAAATTCTGCACCTTCATGGCGAGAAAACCGGCGATGCCGGCGAGCGTCAGCAGGATGAACAGCAGCGTCGTGGCAACCGGGTTGGCAATCGACCAGGCGGAGACGTTGAGGTTCATGACTTGCCCCCGGACGACGCGGCGCGATCGTGCGCTGCGCGCTGCGGTGCGGTGCCATCCGTGGCGTCGCTCACCACGCGCACCGTGTCGCCTTCGCTCAGAAAGCTCAGGCCCGATGCGATGACACTCTCGGACGCGGCAAGCCCCTGCGTGATCTCGATACGGCCGCCGACGCGTCGACCGAGGCTGACCTTGCGCATCACGACGGCCGACGCCGGGCTGACGAGCATGACGTAGTCGAATCCGTCGCGCGGCAGCACCGCGCTTTGCGGCACGGTCAGCGCCAGTCCTTCGCCAACCTCGACATGGCCGCGCGCGAACGCGCCGGCGCGGATCGCGTCATGACGGGGCAGGTCGACATAGATAAGGCCATCGCGCGTCTGCGGGTCGATGGCCGGTGCGACCATGCGCAGCGTACCCTGGACCGACACATGGCCATCGATGCGGATCGTTGCAACCTGTCCCGGTGCAAGCTGGTCGAGGTCGCTCACGGCGACGGCGGCGCGCCATTCGAGCCGGCCGTCGCGGATCAGGCGGAACAGTTCCTGTCCCGCCGGCACCACGGCGCCGACCGTCGCCGTGCGCGACGTGACGATGCCGTCGCTAGGCGCGAGCACGCGCGTCTGCGCGAGCCGCAGGCGCTGCCGCTGCACGACGGCGCGCACCGCGTCCCGCCGCGCGCGCGCGGTCCTCGCGGCGATCACGTATTGATCGACCTGTTGCGCTGACAATGCCCCGGAGCGGTCCAGACCTCGCGCGCGCGTGGCGTTCGCGTCGGCTTCGGCGACCTCGGCGTCGGCCTGTGCGACCGCCGCCTGCGCCTCGGCCAGTTCGGCGTCGACGATGTCGGCGTTGAACCGCGCCAGCACCTGGCCGCGCCTGACCGTGTCGCCGACGTTGACGCGGACCTCGGTCAGCCGCAGCCCATCGGCTTCCGCCCCGACACTGGCCTCCTGCCACGCGGCGAAGTTGCCGCTCGCCGCTACGCGAACCGGCAGCATTTCCTCGAGCGGGCGGGTCACCATCACCGACAGCACCGGCGGCGGCTTCGCCGTTTCGCGGACACTGTCCTCGTCCCTGGCAATCACGGTGAACAGCGCGATCGCCACCACTGTGATTACCGCGCTGGCCAGCGCGATTCGACGCCGCTTCATCGTGAGAATGTCCTCGAGGTTCGATCGTGCAGGGGAATGCATCGCTGCAACCGACAGCAGCGGCGGCGGTTTCATTGCCGGTTCCCGCACGGCGCCTTCGGTGTGCAGGGCGACGGCGACCAGCACGCTCGCTACACCGCTGATGACCGCGCCGGTCAGCGCGATTCGACGCCGCTTCATGGTGGGAGTGTCCTCGACGTTCGATCGGGCAGGCGGACGCGCCACGCGAAAGCGTCGGGTCGCAGCGGCGTCGGGTCGGAGACGATGATCGGCACCGGATGTCGTGCAAATGTCGCGCGCGGCGGAATGCCAGGTAGAGGGCTACAGGCCCGGACTCGGATCCGGTGCCATCGCGACGGGCGTGACCGTGCCATCGGCCTGTGCGAAAGCGGCTCCGCGGTCACGCGCGGTGGCGTTGCCGGTTTCGAATCTGCGTGTCGGAATCGATGCGCAACAGCGTCAGGATCGCAGCGTCTGCGTCAGCGACAGCAGCGAGCCCGCGTTGATCGCGGTGTTCTCACTCCTCCCACTCGGTGCCCGCTCCACGCACAGATCCCGATACGCGTGCGGTGCAATGCCGCATCCGATGGCGTGCCCGACCGCCCATGCTACGGTCCTGCGGCATCGCATCGATGCGCCGCGGAGTCTGGTGGTGAACATCTGTCTCGTCGTCGCCAGCGTGCTGGCTGTGATCGTCGGCGTGATTCATTCCGTGCTTGGCGAACGCCTGATCTTTCGCCACCAGCCGCGCGTCGCCGACGGCGCGCGACGCCACCGGCGCCCGTTCGACATCCTCTGGGCCACGTGGCATATCGCCAGCGTCATGGGCGTGGCGCTGGCCGCAGTGCTGTGGAAACTCGCAGTGATGCCCGAGCCCTTCGCGCTGCGTGAATTCCTGCTGCTGGCCATCGCGCTGGCTTACGCCGTGAGCGGCGTGCTCGTCCTGGTCGGTACGCGCGGACGGCATCCGGGCTGGGCCGGGCTGATCGGTGTTGCGGTGCTGGTCTGGCTGGCGTAGCGGCGGCGGGCGCACGGCGGACCCGATTGTCGGCGTCGCGCGGTCGGTATCGTGCGTGCCTCTGTCCGCGTTCGTGAGGAACGTGGAGGCTTGGCTTCTGGCGAGCGCATCCGCCGCGCAATGCGGGCCGCGAAAATAATCTGCCGGACGATGTCGATTTCCCGGACACGCGTTCGTCGTCAGGGTGGAGCCGGCAACGCGGCCACGCAAGAGACTGCCCTGCGCGCACGACGGAAGCAGGCGACAGAGGCTCGATGTCTGCTGCGCGTGCCGGCCTCGACGACACCGGTTGAACGAAACCTCCGATACCCTCGGTCCTCGACACCCCGATCCCCACGACAACGGGAGCACGACATGGTCAGCAAGAATACGATTTGCCTGTGGTACGACGGCACCGCCCTGGACGCCGCGCAGTTCTACGCCAGGACCTTTCCGGACAGCGCGGTCGGCGCCGTCTTCCGCGCGCCCGGCGACTTTCCCTCGGGCAAGGAAGGCGACGTGCTGACGGTGGAATTCACGGTGCTGGGCATTCCGTGCCTCGGCCTGAACGGTGGCCCGACGTTCAAGCACACCGAAGCCTTCTCGTTCCAGGTCGCGACCGACGACCAGGCCGAAACCGATCGGCTGTGGGATGCGATCGTCGGCAACGATGGCCAGGAAAGCGCCTGCGGCTGGTGCCGGGACAAATGGGGCCTGTCCTGGCAGATCACGCCGCGAGCACTGACCGACGGGATGGCCGACCCCGATCGCGCCGTGGCCAAGCGCGTCTTCGAGGCGATGATGCAGATGACAAAAATCGACATTGCCACGATCGAGGCCGCACGGCGCGGTTGAAAAAACCGGGCCGGGTTCAGAGCCTGACTGTTTCCTGCGCTGACCCGGCCGTCGCGCGCCACCCGATGCAGTCCTCGTGTGTGGCCTCGCCGCGCCCGTTCTCGGGTAGGCTCGGGTTTTCCAGGAGATCACATGACCATCGAAACCGAGGACGATGTCGCGGCGCTCAAGCGCGTCGGCAAGATCGTTTCATACGTGCTTCAGGAGATGCTCGACGCTGCCGAACCCGGCATGACGACGCGCGAGCTCGACTCGCTGGGCGAACGATTGCTCGATCGGCATGGCGCGCGATCCGCGCCGAAGCTCACCTACGGCTTTCCGGGCTCGACCTGCATCAGCATCAACGAAGAGGCCGCCCACGGCATTCCCGGTGATCGCGTGATTCGACCGGGCGATGTCCTGAACGTCGATGTCTCTGCGGAGCTGGACGGCTACTTCGCCGACACCGGAGGAACGAGGGTCGTGCCCCCGACCACTGCGCAGAAGACGCGCTTGTGCCACGCCACCCGCACGGCGCTCGAGCACGCCATGAAGCAGGCCCGTGCCGGCCAGCCCATCAATGGCATCGGTGCCGCGATCCAGCGAACGGCGAGGACCTACGGCTTCAGGATCATCGAGAACCTCGGCAGTCACGGGGTCGGTCGTGCACTTCATGAAGCCCCCGAGCACATTCCGGGATACTTCGACCCGGCGGACCGGCGCCTCCTGAGCGAGGGGATGGTGATCACCATCGAGCCCTTCCTGTCGACCCGGAGCCGCGTGGTGACCGAGACGTCCGACGGATGGACCCTGGTGGGAGCGCACGGCATACA
>NZ_JAVTWC010000105.1:0-5621 GCF_032229445.1 Tahibacter sp. | reverse complement strand
GAGGATGGACGCCGCACGATCGAGTGCGACACCTTTGAGGTAGCCGCCGAAATCGAGGGCCAGTTCGCGCTTGCGGCTGGCGGCAACATGATCGTCAAGCTGCACATCGGCGATGCCGGGGCGCGCTGCGCGCCAGGCAGCCAGTGCCCCGGCGTCGGGCAGCGCAGCCGGCAGATCGTCGGACTGAAAGCCCCAGAGGCTGACCAGGCGACCGATTCCCGGGTCGAAGAGGTATTCGCTGGCCAGCGCCAGGCGCTGCGCGTCGGCGATCAGCGTCGCCATTTCCGGCGTCACGGCCAGCCGCCGGCCAGCCGCCAGAGCTGCGTTGAGCTCGCTCAGTTCGGAGGGTTTCCAGGCGTGGTACGTACGATGCAGGCGGTCGAACTCGCGCAGCACGGCGGCGGCCGCCGGCCGTGCCTGCGCCTCGGGCAGGCCGGCAATCAGTACCTCGACGCGCGTACCGAAAACGAAGGCTTCCTGATGATGCAACGGCGCCCGGCCGCAAGCGGCCAGAGCGCCGAGGAAAATGAGCAGCAGGCCTAGACGGCTGCTACCGCGCACGCACGCTCCAGCGCCGCGACGAACATCTCGGCAGCGTCGAAACCGGTCTGTTCGGCAATCTCGACCATACACGTCGGGCTGGTGACGTTGATCTCGGTGAGCCAGTCGCCGATCACGTCCAGACCGACCAGCAGCAGGCCGCGTGCGGCCAGCACCGGCGCCAGCGTGCTGGCAATCTCGTGGTCGCGTGCGGTCAGTTCGCGAGCCACGCCAGTGCCACCGGCAGCGAGGTTGCCGCGCGTCTCGCCGGCTTTCGGGATGCGCGCCAGACACCACGGGACGACCTGGCCGCCGACGAGCAGGATGCGCTTGTCACCATCGACGATCTCGGGGATATAGCGCTGCGCCATGATCGTGCGGGCGCCGTCGCGGGTCAGCGTTTCGACGATGACGTTGCGGTTCGCGTCATCGTCGCGCACGCGGAAGATCTGGCTGCCGCCCATGCCGTCGAGCGGCTTGAGGATCGTGTCGCGCTCGAGGTCGATGAAGGCGTGGATCAGGGCAGCCTCGCGTGCCACCAGCGTCGGCACCGCAAAGCGGGCGAACTCGGCGACCGACAGTTTCTCGGAATGATCGCGCAGTGCCCGCGGTCGATTGAAGACGCGCGCGCCTTCGCCTTCGGCACGCTCGAGCAACCACGTCGTGGTCACGTACTCGATATCGAAAGGCGGATCCTTGCGCATCACGACGGCGCCGAAGTCGCGCAGCGCAACGACGTGCCGGTCGATTTCGACGAACCAGTCGTGGTCGTCGGCAAGCATTTCCAGGTGCACCGCTTCGGCGCAGACACCATGCAGAGGCGAGAGATGGATCGCCTCCTGCTGCACCGCCCAGACCGCATGCCCGCGCGCCTGCGCTGCACGCATCATCGCAACGCTGCTGTCCTTGTAGGCCCGGAGCGACCCGATCGGGTCCACGACGAATGCTATGCGCATGCCAATTCCTCCGCCACCGGCGCCGTCCGTTCGAGCTCCAGCGACGCGGCAAGTTGCGCCAGACGGGCAACCACACCATAGGCATAGAAGCGGTTCGGGGCCGCATCGGGATTCTGGCATTGGTCGGGCAGCGAACAACTGGTTTCGAAAGCCAGTCGCTCGAAGTGCATTCCCGGCGCATTGAGGTTTTCGTCGCGGCCGCGGCCGCTATGCACACGGTAGAAACCGCCGACGACGAAGCGGTCGATCATATAGACGACCGGCTCGGCGACACCTTCCTGCTTGCCGCTGCCGACCACCTCGTAGCTGTGCACACCCTCCTGGATGATCACCTGCGAAACCGCCAGACCCTCCTTGATCACCGACATCTTGTTGCGCTGCCGGCGATTGAGGCCGGTCACCTGCGAGGCGTCCTTGACCGTCATCACGCCCATGCCATAGGTGCCGGCGTCTGCCTTGACGACGACGTACGGGGTCTCGTCGATACCGTACTGCCGATACTTCTCGCGGATCAATTCGAGCACCGCATCGACATTGGCGGCCAGGCAATCCTCGCCCTGGCGCTCGTGAAAGTTGACGCTGTCGCACACCGAAAAGTAGGGGTTGATCCGCCACGGGTCGATGCCGACCAGCCTGGCGAAATCGCCCGCGACCTGGTCATAGGCAGCAAAGTGGTTCGACTTGCGGCGTACGGCCCAGCCGGCATGCAGCGGGGGCAGTACCACCTGCTCGTCGAGATCTTTCAGGATTTCCGGGATGCCGGCCGAGAGATCGTTGTTCAGCAGGATTGCGCAGGGTTCGAACCCGGCGAGGCCGAGCCGGTGGCGGCTGCGCACCAGCGGCTCGAGGAGCAGTGTCGTACCATCGGGCAGCCCGACGGGAGTCGGCTTGACGATCTCGGGCAACAGCGAGCCGATACGTACATCGAGCCCGGTCAGGCGCAGGATGGCGGCAATCTGCGCCACATTCTGCAAGTAGAAGAGGTTGCGCGTGTGGTTCTCGGGAATCAGAAGCAGCCGCTTGGCGTCCGGGCAGATGCGGTCGATCAGGGTCACCGCCGCCTGCACGCAAAGCGGCAGGAAGCTCGCGTCGAGGTTGTTGAAGCCGCCCGGGAACAGGTTCATATCGATCGGCGCCAGCTTGAAACCCGAATTGCGCAGGTCGACCGACCCATAGAAGGGCGCCGTGTGCTCCTGCCACTGCCCACGCAGCCAGCGTTCGATCGTCGGCATGGCCTCGAGGAAACAGCGCTCGATCTCGAGCAGGGGACCGCTGAAGGCAGTGGTAAGGCGTGGAACCATGAGCTTGTCTCCTCTTCAGCGGCACTCTTCGGGCGCCAAAAATGCTTTGCGGCCGGTGCCGCCAGAATGGCAGAACGTAGTGCCATCGAACGTGAAACCAACTGGACTACCTAGCTTCTTGCGCGAATCCAGTCGAGCGACAAGTGAGTTAGGACAGCACCACCAAATGCTTGGGCTGTGCTCCTCGCACGGAAGCCAGAGGAACGCCACGGTCCAGCGTGACCAATCGCCCTCCCCGTTCCACCGCCAAGGCCAGCAAGTAGGCGTCGGTCACCTGTCGGGAACTCAATAGCCGGTCCCACGTCACCCGATCCGGTTGCAGCAAGCTGATGGAATCCGGCCAGAAGGCATGGGCCAAGTCTCGCGCGGCCTCGGCCAGCCGTTCGGCGACTCTTGCCACCGGCACACTATTGGGGTAAGCCGGCTGCGAAAGGATGCGAATACACCCGTTCTGGGTCAATGGGCACGAAGCCCAGCCGGCATCAAGGTGCCGCGCGAGCCACCCGCGGCTAAGGCGATGGTGAAGATGGCCACCGTCGAGCAGTGCGATCAAGACGTTCACATCCAACAATGCCCGCATCACACCCCCTCAATCTCCCGCAGGGCGTTGACATCGTCGTTGGTGACCACCGCACTTCCGGCCGGAAAGGGCCGAAATCCCGCCACCGGGACGACGCTCCCGCCAACGCTGCCGGCAGGCAATGCCGGCGGCTCCTCGCCGGTCAGCGCTCGGCGCAGCAATTGAGAGACAACCTGACCAGCCGACACCCGCTGCCGCCTGGCCAATTCCTTGGCCGCCGCGAGCACGTCCTCGTCAATATCCAACGTGGTTCTCATACCCGAACGCCCTGTATGGTTGATGAGGTGATGCGTTGACTCTAGCACATCACTCGCTCGGTAACGATGGCGACAGTCATGAGCCACCGCCCGGCAGGAAGGCACGGAACGACTCAGGCAGCGGCGTCTGCTCGAGACTGCGCTGGGCGAAGAGAAAACGGCCGTCGCAGACGAAACCGAGGTCCTCCCAGTCGACAACATTCAGCGCCTCGGCCAGCGCCCGCACATCGACGGCCGGGTCGCGCGGGAAAATCGCCAGTACCGCTCCGTCATAGTGATTGCAGCGATGCACGAAGAAGGGCCGCGAGCGGCGTGTCTTGTTGTTGACGTAAACCCGTGGCTGCGTCGACTGATGGTAGCCACGTCCCCAGTGCCACCAGTTGGATTCGTCAAACGGCCGGATGCGGCGAGCGATCAGGCGAGTCTTGTGCGGCAGCAAGACGGCCGGCGGCGCTTCGCCGGGCTCGCACCAGAGCATCCGGCGCGTCTTCCCGCTGGCGAGCGTCCCCGAGTAGACGAAACTGCGATTCCCGTACTCCTCGCTGGCGTAAAGATCATCGGCGCCGGACACGGCGCCGACCTTGACGAAAGCGATATCCGTCAGGTGCAGCGCATAGTCGCCGCGCGTGAACAAGAGGTGACCACCGCTCTCGACGAAGTGGCGCTCCTCCCACTGCAATCGCCCCAGGCCGGCGATGCCGTCGGCAAAGCCCTGGGCGGCATAGCGCGTCAACCGCGAAAAGTTGCCGAGCTCGAACCGCCAGATCGCACAATTCGGCGTGGCACCGTCAAACAGCCGGGAATCGCCGAGTTCGACGAAATCCGTGATCGTTCCTGCGGCGTGCAGCAGGCGGTTGAGCGGCACGGCGGAGGTCGCCTTGACGAAATCGCGCGGCGTGATGAAGACGATCTCACCGCCTGGAGCCAGATGCCTGAGACACTTCTCGATGAAGAACAGATACAGGTTGGCGCGCCCGTCGAGAACGCTGCGCCTGACTCGGCCACGCGATGCGGCCGGTATGTCCTGGTAGCGCACGTACGGCGGATTGCCGATGATCGTCGCGAAAGACTCGCGCTCCGACAGGTCGAAGAAATCCATCACGCGCGCCCCCGGCGGCGCATGCCGTGGATCGATCTCGATACCGACCGCAAACGGAAAATGCTGCAGGAAAACGCCGTCGCCGCAAGCCGGTTCGAGCACCCGGCCACGGTTGCGCACCAGCGCAAGCATGCTGTCGACGACCGCCGTCGGCGTGAACACCTGTCCGAGGCGGCCGATGTCGTGCGTCGGTGGAGTCGACGGCGGAGACTCGACTGTTTTCGGCGGACGGCTCACCGTCAGCGAGTTCCCCAGGGCATGACCGGCACCGTCGAAATACTGTTCGCCGGCGCGCCATCGATCAGCTTGCGGCTGATCGCCAGGTAGACCAGCGTCTTGTTCGCTTCGTCCCACATCCTGACGACACGCGTCTCCTTGAACAGGATCGAAGTGTCTTCGGCGAAGACCGTGGCTTCTTTCGGCAGCTTCGCCGGCAAGGTGATCGGCCCCGTCTGCCGACAGGCCAGCGAGAACTGCGACGGATCCTGAGCCAGACCGAACGAGCCGCTGACACCGCCGGTTCGCGCCTGACTGACGTGGCAGGTCACTCCCGGCACCTTCGGGTCGGCAAAACTCTCAACGCAAATCCGGTGATTGGCACCGATCAGCTTCCATTCGGTGGTCACGCAACCCACCTGATCAGCCTGCGCCAGCGTGCTCCACAGGGCAAGCGCGCCACAAACGGTCGCCCGGCTGCCCACGCTCCATTTCCTCTTGGCCATCAACTTTCCCCTTCTGTTTTGCACATGCCAGCACCACGTCCCGGCGAACGGCCCTGTCGATCAGCGCCGTCCTTCGCCGCCGATCACTCCGGATACGCTTCCAGCGTTACGTTGCTGATCTGGCCGACCGGCGAACCGCGGCGCGCCCGCTGCGCCAAATGGCGCT